>JAFUMV010000007.1 GCA_017482485.1 Lachnospiraceae bacterium | reverse complement strand
GATCCGGGTTAGGTCTTCGCTTTGTTCGTGAATTGGAGCAAGGAAAAGAGACCGTTCGGATGGATAAGGTCAATGTGGCACTTTCCATGTTTGATATGGAAGCGGTTCCAGGCAGAAAGGAAGATAAATAATGGAGGTATTTAGAACTGCATATGTCTATGTAAGGAACGTCTATGCAGGTCGGCTTTGCGAAAATGATGAAGGGTATTCTTTCACATATGATGAGACATATTTAAAAAGAGAAGATGCAAATGCAGTATCGCTTACATTACCTTTATCAGAAGAGATTTATCAGGCAAAGACGCTCTTTCCTTTTTTTGATGGCTTAATACCAGAAGGATGGCTCTTGGGAGTAGTTAGTCGTAATTGGAAAATCGATACGAAGGATCGCTTTGGGTTGCTGCTTGTTGCCTGTAGGGATGCAATTGGCAATGTCAGTATACAGGAGGACCGCTTATGAATTGTTTGTGCTGCGGGAAACCGATCCGTGCGGAACATGCATCGAATGGCTGGCACATGTCTTGCATAAAAAAATTTTTTGATACAGCCAGGATTCCTGAAATAGAGATTAGCGAAATGGCATTGGAGTCTTTGGCGATTGAAAGTACAAATAAAGGCTATACCATTCCGGGGGTACAAAAAAAGTTATCCCTGCATCTGTTTTCGGAAAAGAGCAAACTACGGCTTACTTTGGTGAATTATCCCACCGGATATATTTTGAAACCACAGGTTGCGGAATTTGAAGCTCTGCCGGAAGCCGAGCAGCTTGTGATGTGTATGGCGGATGTAGCTGGAATCGCAACAGTTCCCCACGCCCTTGTAGCGGGCAATGGGAGCCTTGCATACATTACCAAAAGGGTTGACCGTCAATTTGTTAAGGATTCAATCAAAATGCTGGCTATGGAGGATTTCTGTCAGCTGGATCTGAGGCTTACCCAGGATAAGTATAAGGGGTCTTACGAGCGCTGCGCAAAGATTATTATGAAATATTCCAATCGAAAAGGCCTGGATATGACAGAGCTGTATCTTCGCCTGGTATTTTCGTTCCTGGTTGGTAATTCTGACATGCACCTGAAGAACTTCTCTCTGATTGAAATGGATGAAGGAAGCGGTAAGTATCAGCTATCCCCAGCCTATGATCTGCTTCCGGTCAATGTGATTATGCCAGAAGATAAGGAGCAGTTCGCCTTGGCAATGAATGGCAAGAAAATGAATCTGCGCAGAAAAGATTTTCTTGTTTTTGCGGATACATGTGGTATATCGCGTATTTCTGCAGAAAAGATGATTGTAAGGCTTGTGAGGATGAAGGAAAAATTCATTTCCATGTGTGAGGAATCTTATCTGCCTGAGCATTTGAAAAAGAGGTTTATAGCACTGATCCAAGAAAGGGTCGAGGTGCTTGAAACAACGGTGTGGGAAAAGTGAAAATGCAAGTTATAATCAGCCTCGAACGACAAAATGAGTTGTTAGAAGCTGATTTTTTTGTCAGCTATCAAAATATTGATTTTCTCATCTGTTCCGTGAATTGTGAGCAGAATTGTTTTCAGCCGTGGAGCTGATAATCATTTCCTTGTATTCTGCAGGAGTTTGCTGATGATAGCTTTTAAAGTTTCGGTAAAAGGTACTGTTAGCGGGGCAGCCGCAGAGACGGGAAACTGTAGAAATGCTCTCATTGGTCTCGCGGAGCATGCGGGCGGCCTCCTCCATCCGTGTGTTCAGCAGGAATTTGCTGAAGCTTAAGCCGGTCATGGTGATGATGGCTTTGTGGGCAAAGCGCTCGGACACGCAGAACTCCTGGGCCAGAGTGGTCAAAGAGAGTGCGGGATCCGAGTAATGAGTTTTCACAAACTGCACCAGGTTCTCGGAAAGCTGGTGTATTTCTGATGTTTGCAATTTGGCCTTTTGGGCGAAAAGGTTGCGTGCGATTTCTGTTAAGGTAAGCATGTTTGCAGCCGGTGTCAGATCCCTCCGATAGGAAGTGCGGGCAAAGGCAGCAAAGGAGATGTCTCCGGTGCGGGCTGCCTCCCGCTCCAGATGCAGGATGTGATAGAACAGTTCTTCCGGTTGGATCTGAGGGTTTTTCGCCAAAACAGCTATGTATATTTCCAGTAATTTCAAAACTTTCTCTTCATCCCAGGTGCTCAACAGCTGCTGCAGCAGCTTCAAATCGAAATCCACGTCCAACAATGGTGCCGGCGTAGTGCTGGTTTCAGAAAACAGACCGGCAACGCGGGCTCCTTCGGCGGGAACGCTGATCTGAGCCTGACGAACTGCAACAGAAATATTGTCGATCCCTGTAAAGGGGGCGCTGATACCGATGACAAACTGTGGCTTGTCCTTCATCTGTCCGTTCATCTCCGCCAACATTTTTTGCAGCATTTCAAAAGAGACATACTGGCTCTGCACGATGATGCAGATTTCAGACATGCTCATGTGTTCGCAAATGGTCTCCGGCGGCAATTTCTTCAAAAGAAAATCAAATACCAGGTTGTGGATTTCTGGTTCCGGCTCCGGGTCCTGCTCCCGCACAATGGCCAGGCGCAGCGTTTCCTGGAAAATCGGGAAATTCCGGGTCAGAATCTCTGCCTCGCTTTTGGGTATGGGGAGTGAGTAAAAAGTTCGTGCAAGTACACTGGATAAGAGCATGTTTTGCAGGGATTCATT
>JAFUMV010000110.1 GCA_017482485.1 Lachnospiraceae bacterium | reverse complement strand
GTGATGTGAAGCTGCGGATACTGTTCCTTCAACAGCTTCATCACGATTTTGTCCATCACCACCTCGCCGCAGTTGTCCGTCACATAAACCAGCTTTTCGGCGCTTTCCAGCTCCTGCCGGAACTCTCTGTAGGCTTTGGGCGCCAGCTCCTGGGCTGCTGCCTTGTCCAGCAGTTCAAACAGTGTTTCGTGGTTTACATTGCTGAATGCGCCGAAGTCGATATAGTTTGCCGCTCTCGCGTACAACATGGCCGCTTTGAGCGGATCCTCTTTCGCCCGCACCTTTTCTTCCATCTGCGCCTCCACCGAAAGCATCAGCCCATTATATTCCTTTTTCACTTCCGTAAAATCCGTCAGCGGACCGATCTTTTTTTCATAAATCCGGTTAATCCGCTCCACCAGCACCGGAACGGAGTCCTCCGGCCCCGCTTCCGCCACGATCCGACAGAGTTCTTTCATATAATAAGAGCGTAATTCTTCGTCTTTTACACTGGAGATCCGCTCTTCCTGACGATCGACGAAGCAGCGGATACAGGATGCACAAAGTTTCATTGGTGTATTTCCTTTCAAAAATGCTGTCTGATATAAATATATCTTATCTGAGGGGGCGATTCAAGGGGATTTGCCTGTATTAAAAAAGGAAAGCCATGTGGCAGCTTTCCTTTTTTAATTATTTCACATATAATAACGTTACTGCTCACTCCGGATCACAGCCCCCGGCGCAATCTCCTCCATCGCAATCTTTCTGTACACCACTCTGGACTGCCCCACTCCATGCGCCCTCCCCAGATAATGGATACAGCTGTCCTCATACAGCAGGCCGATGGAGCCGTCAGGCAGCTGTGCCATACAGGAATAGGCGAAGAATTCCTTCTCTTCTGTCCCGTTGACAGCGTAAGTGTACGTCAACGCCATATTGTTCTCATCATCCAGCAGGAAGGTATAAATTTTCCCGTTATAGCGGCCATCCCATGTGCCCACCACGGAAGGGCAGCACACTAAAACCGCGTTCTTTCCATCGACTTTCTTTGAATAAGCGAGCGCGGAAACCATGCAGTGGGAGCAGTTGGGCACGCCGGTGTTCACGATGTCCGTCACCTCGTAAGCCCTACTGCGTTCCGCGCTGTCACCTGCGCCGGTTTTCACCACATCTGCATAACAGATCGCATCCTGAAGATTCCGGAAAAAAATACGAATTGTCCCGTCCGCCAGTTCCACCGGCTGGCTTTCCGTGCCCGGGATTTTTCCGAAACGGTTCCAGGTTTTTCCCTGATCTTTTGAAAAGATCACGCTGGCCTCGGCCCCGTTATAGCAGCTAAACAGCAGCGTGCCGTCAGCAGTCACAAGCCCTCTGCCCGGTCCGGTTCCGTAAAAATCCTCTTCGTCCTTTTTCACACCGAAAATCAGCTGCGGAGCAGACCAGGTCCTTCCGCTGTCCCCGGATGTGGTCAGGCAAAGATAACAGGTCGGATAGGCCTCCCAGGGGGTATCCTGAAAGAACAGATTTCCCTGACAGATTCCGTTTTTCGTCACATAAAACCAGTCATCCACGGCATAGTCGGAAATCTCTGTGCCGTCGGCTCCGAAAATTCTGTGTTCCTTTACATAACAGTCGTAGTCTTTTTGGCCCCTTTTTCGCACGCGCAGCCAGCCCTCTTTCGTAAAACCGCTTCCGCATTTCAGGTTCTTTCGGAAAGCGGAATAACCTCCTGCAAACAAGTCTGCAAGCAAATACAGCCGCTTTCCGTCCGTGGCGAGCGCCGGATCCATCAGCGTGGAAGAATTTTCATCATACACATTTCCGTTGTCACCCAGGTAATTGGCGAAAGTATAACTCCAGGTCTTTCCCTGATCCGATGAGCTGGACACGATGATATCCAGGCCGCCCCCGTCCGCCTCGGCATCCCACCGCACATCCGCCGCTGCGACAATTGTGCAGTCCTTTAAAGTCACGATGCACGGAATGCGAAAGTTTTGACTTCCGCCATTTCCTGCAGTGATGGGCTGTCCGTTTTCATTCCTGCCGTCCGCAGGTTTTGTTCTCTTAAAATATCCCATTTTGCCGCCTTTCTTCATTTTCGGAAAGCCAACGCCCCGCAGCAGGCTGCAGGGCGCAAATTTCATAAATTAAAAAAATTCAAACGACAAAGCACTACAGCCGCTTCCCGTCTCATTCCGCGCTCAGAGGTTCCACTTTGTCCAGTTCATCCATCATTCTGTTGTATCCAAGACGATCCAGCTCCGCCAGATAGTCTTCCCATGTGGAGTCAACATCGATCTGTCCCAGAACCGCCTGCGCGATATAGCTGCTCACATATGCATCGATATCGGTGCCCGCTTCTGTGTAGATTTCAGCATAATCCGTTTCCTTTTTGATGTCTTCTTTATACTGCGTGTGCTGCCACTTCATCCAGCTGCCGTTCTGATTTCGGGACCAGTATTTTCCGCCCGCCGCAAAAAGCGGTTCTTCCCCTGTCCATTTTGTAACAAGCGCATCCTGTCCGTGCTGGGAAAATGTCCAGGTTCCCTTTTCACCGGATGCCAAAACATTGAGCTTCACAGGATTTCCGTCTTCGCCCCACTCCCAGTCAACGCCTTCTTCCCCGAAAAAGAGAGAGGCTTTGGTGTTTTCATCGCCAAAAATAGCCAGTTCTGCAAACTGCAGGATTCTTGCCAGCTTCGCATCATCAACATTTGCATTTACAAAGAAATATCCGTACGCAGGAGAGGAATTCGTAATCGCCTGCACTTCTCCGCCATCGGGCCTGATTCCGGGTGTCAGAAGGATGGTGGCTTCCGGATCCGCTTCCAGTAATGTTAAAGGCGGTCTGTCGGAAGCCCAGGAGTTTAAGGAGTTGGAGGAGGTAATCCAATATCCCGCTTTTCCGGTATTTACTTTATCCCAGGAGAGCTTTCTGTTGTTCTCAATAATTTCGGGATCAATCAGGCCATCTGCATAAAGCTTTGCAAAACCTTTCAGATAGTTTTTAAATTCTTCCATCACATAATACTGTTCCGCTTCGCCGTTCACATTGTTTACGCCTGTGTGGAAGCCATATCCGGAGAAGAATACACCCTGCTGTAAATTCTGTGCGGTTACGCCAAACGTGTTATTCTGACCATCGCCATCAGGATCGCCGTTTACGAATCCGTCCATGATCTCGATGAATTTGCTAAGCTCAATGCCGTCCGCTGCAGCATATACTCTGTCAGCGACCTCTTCCACTTCCACCCCCAGATCGATGCCCAGATTCTGAATCCAGTCGTATCTGTAATAGTCACTGGGAAGATAGTAATCCACGAACTGCAGGGTAACCCCTCTTAAGCAGGTGAATTCATCGGGATTTTCAGGATCCAGCACATAATCATAAAGAACCGGATTCGCATCAAAATATTCGATGAATGAAGGCGCATACTGCTTCACCATTTCTACAGGAATGTTTCTGCTCAATTCCTGCTCCTTCATGAAAGCCACATCCTTGTCACCCCACATACAGTCGGGCATCTGGCCGGTTGCCAGCATGGAATCCAGACTGCTGCTGTCCTGAGTAACAACCTCAAGTTCCATGTTCAGAGCCTCTTCCAGCAGATTTTCACAGTAGCTTTCATCCTCATAGGTATCGTCAGACCAATAGCCCGTGTAGGTGATCTCGAAAAATTCCTCCAGACTGTTGTCAGCTGCAGCGCCGTCCGCCTCTCCGGCACCCCCTTTCCAGCTGTCTGCTGCTTCATCATCTGCTGCCGCATCCGCTGCGCCCTGAGACGCCGTGTCAGCTGTTTCGCTGCAGCCGCTCATCACCGCCATCGAGAGCATGGAAGTTGCCAGCAACAGGCTCACCACTTTTTTCTTCATTTCACTTTCCTCCTTGTTTTATATATTGGAACCATCCGGAAACAGCTCTCTGAGCTGTTCCATCGGAATGCTCCGCAGCCTTGTTTTGGCCAGACATGACTTTTCTGCCGCACCTCCCGCGCAATAGGCGAGCAGCATTTTGTCATCCGTAAAATAAATGGCACAGTAGCAGTATCCCGATAACTCATCCTCCTCAAAGATCACCGGTTCCGAGAATGACTTTCCGTTGTCATCGCTGGCCCCGATCACAAAGGGCGTTCTGCCGCCGGTAAAACAGCCGGTCTTTTCCCTGCCGTTATATTCCGGGATCGGATTCCAGATGGCATAAATCCTGCCGCCGGGAGCCCGTTTCATGGACAGAGGACTGTTGGGGGATGTGAAGCGTGATGGCTGGGCCGCAGTCCAGTGCTCTCCGTTGTCCAGAGAAAACATTTCATACTGACGCCCCAGCTCCGTCCGCGCCCATGCCCACAAAATTCCGTCAGCCAGCTCGATCAGTCCCGGCTCCTGCAGACCGGCGCCGTTGTAGGTATGAAAAGGAATGGAGCACTTATCCGCCGCCTGCTTCCAGGTACGGCCATCGTCGTCAGAGTAGAAAAACAACACCTCGGAACGGCTGTCCGCATAGATTTTTCCGCTGTCCGGCGCATCCAGCCATCCATATTCATGTCTTGCCGCAGGAATGAGGATTCTTCCGTTTGCAAGCCTCGTCACACGGTCATTGTTCACCACGAAGAAAGCGTCATAGGGCGTGCAGAGCACTCTGCTGCTCCAGGTATGCCCGCCGTCCGAGGAGCGCTTTAAAAACATCTGGCACATGGTATAGGTGGTTCTCACCAGATAAAACAGACCGATATCTCCGTCATTCATCTCAAGCAGCGAAAGAGACATCACATTGACGCCATCCTCTCCCTCACAGGTGGTGACCGTCTGCTCGTCGCCAAAGGTTTCTCCGCCGTCTGTTGAGCGCAGGATTGCGAGATCAGAGGTGGCATGATCGGCACCGCTCTCGCCTTTAAATCTGCTGTAGATAAAAATGATTTCCCCGTTCTCAAGCTCCATAAAAGCGCCTTCCGAGTTTCTGGGGTTTCCTTTTTTCAAATCCGGTTTTAAATCCAGAATGATTCTGCCAAGCTCTTCTCTTTTCATATCCCACCTAACCTTTCACCGCTCCGACCATGATTCCCTTTACGAAATATTTCTGCACAAACGGATACACGCACACGATGGGAATCACTACAATGACCGTTACCGCTGCTTTTACCGTATCTTCACTGGCGTCCACGGTTACGCCCATGGCATCCACCCCGGATACGCCGGAGGAACCTGATGCATTTAACCGATCCAGCATGCGCCTGAGCATGTACTGCAGCGTCAGCAGTTTTTTATTTCCGGAAGTATACATCATGTTGTCAAACCAGGCATTCCATTGTCCCACCATCTGCCAGAGAGCCACCGTCGCCAGAACAGGCTTTGACAGGGGCATGATGATGTCCTTGAAAAACGTGAACTGGGAAGCGCCGTCAATGCTGGCGGACTCTTCCATGCCTTTATCGATGGAATAAAAAAAATTTCTCACGATGATGCAGTTAAAAATCGAAAAGCTGGTGGGCAATACATACACCAGGAAGTTGTTGACCAGTCCCAGATTCTTGATATTGATATAAGCCGGAATGACACCGGCGCTCACGAACATCGGAATCAGGAAATAGGTCTGTATGACATTTCGGAAAGGCATCTGCGGCTTTGTCAGCGCATATGCCGCCAGTGAAACCACGCAGAGATGGATTACGGTGCCGATGGCGGTTCTGGCAAACGACATGAAAAGCGCGCCGAACAGACCTTCCTTTTCCAGACAATACGCATAGGCATCCCATGTGACATATTTCGGAATCAGATTCAGACTCATATAGGAAATATCCTGAGGTCTGGAGAACGATCTGACGACCACATCCCAAAGCGGAAAGATAATCGTAATACAGAATAAAATCATGAAAGCCGCGTTGCAGCCGTCAAAGACTTTGCTCGCTGTTGATTTTTTCACATGACTCATCGGTGCTTTTTCTTTTACACGTCCCATATGCTCTATCCTCCCTGCTAAATCACTCTGTATTCCGGATTTGCCTTGCGCGCAAGCCAGTTGCTCAAAAGCACGAGCGTCAGACTGACAATATTCTGGAACAGGCCCACCGCCGTGGAATAGTCAAACTGCGCTTCCACCATACCTTTTCGGTACACGAAGGTGGAAATCACATCCGCAGTCCGGTAGGTAGCATCACAATATAAGTTGAAAATCGGATCAAAGCCTACCGAAATGATGGTACCGATGTTCAGAATCAGCATGACGCATATGGTGGGCAGCATTGCCGGCAGCGTGATATAGAGGATTTTCTGGAAACGGTTTGCGCCGTCGATCTGCGCCGCCTCATACTGCTCCGTATCGATTCCGGAGATGACCGCCAGATAAACGACGATGCTGTAGCCGGTTTCCTTCCAGAGATAGACAATCAGATAGATCACAACGAACAGGTTCGGCTGCGCCATGAAATAGACCGGACCATCCAGAATGCCAAGCCTGGTCAGAATCGTATTCACAACGCCGCTGGAAGGGGACAAAATCTGGAATGCGAAGGTGCCCACTACAACCCAGGACAAAAAGTGGGGAAGATAGGTGATGGTCTGCACGATTTTCTTAAATCCTGTATGCAGGATTTCATTCACCAGGAGGGTAAACAGAATCGTCACCGGAAAGGACACCAGCAGCGTCGAAATACCGATAATCAATGTATTTTTTAACACCCGGTAAAAAATGGGATCTGTAAACAGCTTCTGAAAATGTTCCAGTCCGACCCATTCACTTCCCATGATGCCTCTTGCCATTTTAAAATCCTTAAATGCGATCGTAATTCCCCACAACGGCATATAGGAAAAGAGAAACACCATAACTGCTGCCGGCAGCAGAAACAGATAAAACATACGATGCTTTTTTATCCTCTTAAAAAGCTCACTTCTTTTTTCTTTCGCCATATCAGTCACCTGCCCCTTCTTTCAAAACACCTGAATTTCTCAATCGATTTGCGAATTTTCAGCGCTGCCGCATCCACAATTTCCCTATCGCTTTCGGCCAATGCTGCGAGAGGTTTTCTCACGCTGCCGATATCGATGCCGGAATTGATTTTCAGAATGGCTTTTATGGCGGCGTACATGTTTCCGTGTGTGGAGGACATCAGCCCAATCACTTCATTCACCGCATACTGAATCCGGCGGGCTTCTTCTATCCTTTCTTCTTTTACCAGCTCATCCATCTTCAAAAACAGCTCGGGCATAACGCCGTAGGTGCCGCCGATTCCGCCCTCCGCGCCGATCACCCGACCGCTGATGAACTGCTCATCGGGACCGTTGAAAATGATGTAATCATCGCCGCCGTCCTGTTTCATGGTCTGAATGTCATAAACGGGCATGGATGAATTTTTCACGCCGATCACTTTCGGATTCTTTCTCATTTCGGCATAAAGGGACGGTGTCAAGGCCACACCCGCCAGCTGTGGGATGTTGTAAATCACAAAATCCGTCTTCGGCGCTGCAGAGCTGATGTCATTCCAGTACTGCGCGATCGCATGATCGGGAAGCTTAAAATAAATCGGAGGAATCGCTGCGATCGCATCTGCGCCGAGTTGTTCTGCATGTGCGGCAAGCTCCATGCTGTCCGCTGTGTTATTGCATGCAACGTGAGCAATCACCGTCATTTTTCCTTTGGCTGCCTTCATCACGTTTTCAAGAACCGTTTTTTTCTCCGAAACGCTCTGATAAATGCATTCGCCGGAAGATCCGTTCACATACACGCCCTTCACGCCCTTATCCAGAAAGTATTTTGTCAACTTTTGCACTCTTTCGGGACTGACATTTCCTGCATCGTCATAACATGCATAAAATGCGGGTATCACGCCTTTGTATCTGCTCAAATCTCTCATAATAAACCTCCGTTTCCCTTTTGCTTGTAAACGGGCCGCCGTTTGAAAAGAATTTCGCTTTGTGAAATTCTCCGCCTGCGACGGGTCCGCAGACTTTCCTATAGTATAAAAAAGCGACTGCGGGCAGATAAAGATATCACCTCTGTCTATACACTGTATTTCTAAATAGAACCAATTATGCCTGCCTTCTTCTCCCCGGTTTTTCTTAGCATAAAAAAGCCCAGGCAGCATTTACCCGGACTTTTCCTTAAACTATTTATTATGATAACAGAAATTCACAGCAGCACCCATGCGGGAGATAAACCGACAAAGACAACAAAAACCCCCGGAAAAATCCGGGGGCAGATCATTTTACAGATAGCTCTTAAGAGTTTCAACCTTATCCAGTTTTTCCCAGGGCAGATCCAGATCGTTGCGGCCGAAGTGTCCGTATGCAGCAGTCTGCTTATAGATCGGACGGCGCAGATCCAGCATCTTGATGATGCCTGCGGGACGCAGATCGAAGTTCTCACGAATGATGTTCACCAGCTTCTCATCGGACAGCTTTCCTGTACCGAAGGTATCCACCATGATGGAGGTGGGCTGTGCTACACCGATTGCATAAGAGAGCTGAATTTCACATTTGTCAGCCAGACCTGCTGCAACGATGTTCTTTGCAACGTAGCGGGCTGCGTATGCTGCGCTTCTGTCAACCTTGGTGCAGTCCTTACCGGAGAAAGCGCCGCCGCCGTGACGGGCATAGCCGCCGTAGGTGTCTACGATAATCTTACGGCCTGTCAGACCTGCATCACCGTGAGGTCCGCCAATTACGAAACGGCCTGTAGGGTTGATGAAAAACTTGGTGTTCTCATCGATCAGCTCTGCGGGAAGGATCACATCGAACACATGCTTTTTGATGTCTTCGTGAATCTGTTCCTGTGTCACATCGGGATCATGCTGTGTGGAAAGTACGACAGCTTCCAGACGAACGGGCTTGTCATTTTCATCGTATTCAACAGAAACCTGGGTCTTTCCGTCGGGTCTTAAATAGGTCAGGGTGCCGTCCTTACGAACCTTGGTCAGCTGAAGTGCCAGCTTGTGCGCCAGAGAGATGGGGTAGGGCATCAGTTCTTCGGTCTCGTTCGTGGCATAACCAAACATCATACCCTGATCGCCGGCGCCGATTGCTTCAATTTCTTCATCGGACATCTTGTTCTCTTTGGCTTCGAGAGCTTTGTCAACACCCATAGCGATATCGGAAGACTGCTCATCAATGGAAACCATAACTGCACAGGTATTGCCGTCAAAGCCGTATTCGGACTTGTCATAACCGATTCCCTTAACAGTATCACGAACGATGCGGGGGATATCAACATAAGCATTGGTGGTGATCTCACCGGTCACCAGTACAAAACCGGTGCAGCTTGCTGTTTCGCATGCAACACGGCTCATGGGATCTTTCTCCATAAGAGCATCCAGAATGGCATCGGAAATGGCATCGCACATTTTATCGGGATGGCCTTCAGTAACGGATTCAGAAGTAAATAAACGTTTTTCCATATTTTCCTCCTTTGGAATTTGTGGTTAGCAGTTCAGCCATGCTCCTGCACGAGAGAGAAAATCATTCCTGCATGAATTTTCAAACGGTCAGGTGCAAAAAGCCTGTTACAAAAAGATCCGCTTTGGATAAGCGGATCTGAGTTTATGATAATCAAATCCTCTTATTGTTCGATTTAGCTCGCTCAGGGAGGCACCTTCCGTCAGACGGGGTTGCCGTGGCTTCACAGATCCTATGTATCTCCACCACTCTGAATAAGAGAGATGCAGCATAAATACGCTGCAGGATAACAATATTGAATTTTCTTATCTGTTACTCATTTAAAATACAATAGTTACATCTCTTTGTCAACAGAACATTACAGCATTTTTGTAATATTTCAGATAACTGTTTTAAAAACGGATGTAAAACCTCAAAAAACGGGGCGAAACACGCGCTGCGAGTTTCGCTCGTTATCGCGGTGGTCGCAAAGTGAGCGCGCAGGAACGCCCGTTCGGCCCGTCACTCGCATATTTCGGAAAATATCAGCTGATTTTCAGTTTGAACTTCTGCAGCTCTCTTTCGGATTCCACTTTATCGATCTGAGCGCCCAGCTTCTGCAGTTTGATATGAAAATCCTCATATCCTCTTTCGATATAGCGAATATCGTCCACAGTTGACATTCCTTCAGCGGACAGCGCAGCGATAACAAGAGCGGCGCCCGCACGAAGGTCCGGCGCATTGATGCTTGCTCCGGTATATCTGTTCACACCATCGATAATGGCGGTATTGCCTTCGACCTTGATGCTTGCTCCCATGCGGATCAGTTCATCCACATAACGGAAACGGTTTTCAAAAATACTCTCCGTCACAATGCTGGTTCCCTGAGAAAGGCCCAGTGTCACTGCTATCTGAGGCTGCATATCTGTGGGGAATCCCGGATAAGGCAGCGTCTTTACATGGGTATGATGAAGCGGTCTGGAAGCCACAACACGCACCGCATCATCCGCTTCTCTGACCTCACATCCGATCTCAATCAGTTTGGCACTGATGGATTCCAGATGCTTGGGAATAACATTCTTAACAGTGATATC
This sequence comes from Lachnospiraceae bacterium, assembly GCA_017482485.1. GTDB lineage: Bacteria > Bacillota > Clostridia > Lachnospirales > Lachnospiraceae > Gallintestinimicrobium. The sequence goes on along the minus strand of JAFUMV010000110.1, from coordinate 28,021 downwards.
CCCTCTTGTAGCAGCAGCAGCGAACATAAAGGTACCTGCCTCAATCTGATCAGGGATAATCGCATATTCTGTTTTGTGAAGCCGTTCAACGCCGCGAATGCGGATTACATCCGTTCCGGCACCTTTGATGTTGGCTCCCATACTGTTTAAAAAGTTGGCCAAATCCACCACATGAGGCTCTTTCGCCGCATTCTCAATCGTGGTTCTGCCTTCCGCCAGCACTGCCGCCATCATGATATTGATGGTTGCACCGACACTGACCACATCCAGATAAATGTGGCTGCCAACAAGGCGGTCAGCCTGTGCCGTAATCATGCCATAGGCAATCTGTACGCTGGCCCCCAGCGCTTTAAAGCCCTTGATGTGCTGATCGATCGCTCTGCAGCCAATATCGCAACCGCCGGGCAGCACTACCGTAGCCTTTTTATATTTTCCGAGAAGGGCGCCTAAAAAATAATAGGAAGCCCGGATTTTCTTTACGGAATCTCCCTCGACAACGAGATCATTGATGAGGGAACCATTAATTTTTACACTGTGTCTGTCGATCCGTTCTACATGTGTGCCAATGCCCGCCATGGCATTGAGCAGGATGTTTGTGTCTCTCACATCCGGCATATTTTCTATTAAAACAGTCTCATCCGTCATCAGAGAAGCCGCAAGAATAGGAAGTGCTGCATTCTTAGCACCACCGATCTCAACTTCCCCCACTAACGGATTACCACCGTTGATTGCATACTGTTCCATATCTACCCCTGCTTATTTTCGCTTATGTATAGATACTTGTATTGTAACTGTTCGTCACCGCACAGCTACGTTTTTATTATCGGTTTCAAAATGTAACTGCTGTCATGACCGATTCTCACTGCACGACAGGCTACATCACACATTATCTTCAAAATAGTCAGCTTTATACCGGCAGGAAAGCAATATTCTCACTCTCCTGCCATCTTAAGCGTTATAGCATATTCTGTCCATTTTGTAAATAGAAAATTTTCGTTAAGGCATACTCTGTATCTGAAATGCGCTAACTCATATACTTATAAGGATCCACTGCTGTTGCGTTGATCAGAATTTCAAAATGCAGATGAGGTCCCGTACTGCGTCCGGTATTACCGCTCAGCGCGATTTTCTGACCCTGGGACACTTTCTGTCCGACGGATACCAGCACCTTGCTCAGATGACCATATCTGGTCTCTCTGCCGCCTTCATGCCGGATATATACCACATATCCATAGCCGCTCGCCCAGCCGGCACGGGTTACCGTACCGCCGCAGGAAGCCATGACAGCTGTGCCCGTCGGGGTCGCCCAGTCAACTCCCTTGTGATAGGTTGATGCGCCCTTGGTAGGTGCACTTCTTCTTCCAAATGCAGAAGAAAGTCTGCCCCCCGAAATAGGCTTGATAAAGGTAGGCGGAACCTTGGTTCCCCGCTCCACAATCTTGGGAACAGCTTCGTAAACCACATCTTCTTTCAGAATTTCTTCCGAAACCACCATGTCATTGCGGTATGTTACAACTGCCGCCGCTTTCCGGAAACCTGCAGAAGGCTGCTGAAGCACCTTCGTCTGATTGGTATACCAGCTGTCATTATCCACATAAACTATATCAGCTTCGTAGCTGTCTTCTTCATAGATGCACTCGCTGTGAATTACCGACAGTTCCGGCTCCGGAATTGTGATGATCAGTTCGTCTCCTACCCGGATCATGGACCTCTCATTTTCCAGCGTAGGGTTGATTGCAATCAGCTCATCCATCGGCAATCCGTTATCTTCCGCGATCTGAGAAAGGGTATCTCCGGATTTTACTTCATAAATCTGTTCTTTTTCCTGATCGGCAGTTACTTCCGCAATGGCAGTTTCTAACGGGGTTATTTCATTTTCCGTCAGATAAGCATCCACGATTTCCACCGTGTCACCGAACTGAATGTCAACCAGACCATAATCCAGACTGGAAAAATTACTTTTTTCCACGTCAGGTTCAATTTCCGTGAATACTTCTTCAAAATATTCGGCAATTCCGGCACCATCGTCCTGCTCCCGGGCGCTGTCTTCCTCTCCCTTTTGCGTGATGGATGTGGTGAGCACATTCAATTGCCGTTTGGGATCGACAATCAGATTGACCTGATATTTTCCCTCTGTATCATACCGTTCCAGCGCGGCCTGTAAAAGTGCGATTACATCCTCACTGTCGGCAAGATTTACCATGTATTCGTTTATTTTGACAGTATAAGCATGCTTCAATGTCTTTCGCACGCTGGCCGCCAGCACTTTTTTGATATTCTGATAAAGCAGTTTTTCGCTGTCCACCTGACCGATGAGAACTTCCTGTCCTTCTGCCTCAATATCCACAGGAATATAAAGCATTTCATCGCTTTCTTCAGCCAGTTCACTGCGCGCTTTGGTCACAAGCTCCTGTGCAGCCTCCACATCCTGACAGGTTCCCACCACGGTCCCGTTTATGCTGACCGTAAACAGATTATCGCCGGTACTTTCCAATTTAGAAAAAGTGGGGGTAAAAAACAGCATCACCGCCAGAATCACACCTGTTGTGAACAGATATGTGACCTTTGCCACTCTAAAATAGTTCATATGATTATTCATCTTTATTTTTTCTTACTTTTCTTCTTTGCTATACTGTAACCGAATCTTCCCAATGCTTTGCCCAGATCATAATAAATTCCGTGGGAATAAACAATCGGATCCGCCCACTCAAGATGAAACCGGTTCTCGCTGTCCAGATAAGCTTCATCAATGCTCACGGAAACCACTTCTGCCACAAACATGGTGTGGCTTCCCAGGGGAAGTGTCTGCTTCACTTTGCATTCCAGGCACACCGGGCTTTCGCCGATTAACGGCGCTTTCACCATTTTCGCCGGCACCGGCGTCAGATTCATCTCTTTAAACTTGTCCACATCCCGTCCGCTTTTTACACCGCAGAAATCCGTGGCGTATGTCAGCTTTCTGGTTGTCAGGTTGATGACAAACTCCCCGGTTTCTTCAATCATATGATAAGAATATCGCTCCGGGCGAACCGAAATGGACACCATCGGAGGGTTGGAACACACGGTTCCGGCCCATGCAACTGTCAAAATATTGGATTTTCCTTCCCGGTCAGCAACAGACACCATCACCGCAGGCAGCGGGTAGAGCATATTGCCCGGGCGCCAGTCTGCCCGGCTCATCCAAACAGCCCTGCAATCTGTGCAATCACCAGACCGATATTGGCCAGCGCTGCAATCAAAGTTACAATCATCAGAGGCCGCATTCCTTTGTTCTGCTTCTGCAGCATCTCATTGCGACGCACAAGCTCTTCATTCTGTGCTGCCATCGCCTCCGTCTGCTTCTTTACCTCGTCAACAACAACCGCCTGCACATTCCGGTAAACCTTGACATTTTCCTTATGGGTAAAATCATCAGACTGCTTCATCAGCGTTTTCATCGCTTCCATGTGCTCCAAAATCGCCTGTTCGATCTTTTCCACAACAGCTGCAGTCTCCTGATTTTTCTCACAGGAAGCATCAATTTGTGCCATTCCCGCTTCCGTATAGCTCTGCAGCCTCTTTAAGCATTCCTGGGTGGTCAGATTGATATTGGATTCTCCTGCCTCTGCCATTCTGCTTAAGTTGCTTGTCCCGGTCTCGATGATCCGGCGCAGTCCTCCGGCGCTTTCGGCAGTCACTCTCTGAATTCCATCCAGACTCTGTTCCGCCAGCTTCTGCATACCTGCTGCGCTCTTGTCCGTATAACGCTGAATCACATCCAGCGTCTCCACATTCTTAAGCGTCACCTGACGCATTTCTCTTAGATAACCTTCATATTCAACCAGAGAATCTCTGAGTCTCTTTGCTTCCATATCGTCCATCATCGGCTCCTGTCCGTATCCCTTATGACTGTCACATTCTCCGAAAAGTTTCATTCGCCGGAATGGATTTACAGTTTTGGGATACTCTCCTCGAATCGCTGTTATTTTTTTCCTTAAAGGGTTTGTAATATCGTATATTTTCCATCTTATATCTGTACATCACAGATATGCACACAGACGCGCTGCCGTCTGTATGTCAACGCTGTAGACAGACATACCCTTTTATCATTTTAACATCATTGATTCGACGTTACAACCCCGAAACATACATTCCGTTCTGACAAATTTTGTAATCTCAATTTTGTAATTTTATAACTTTGTAAAATTCAGTAACACTTCACCAGCATTGTCATTCCGGCATTCCCACAGAAAATACGGTTAAATATGGATCTGGCTGCAGTGCCGGGGCATATACAGATTTTTTCTTCTGAAATACCCCAAAATGGTGGGTTTTGTTTGACGTGAGATACCTCCTGGGGGTATATGCAGCCAAATCTCTCTGAAATACCCCATATTTGTATGTTTTTCAGGGCATTTCTGGAACGTTCAGCTCCATATACCCCCGACACTATAGTTTTAACCTTTTTTTGCACGAAATCGGGGTATTTTCGGTTGTTTTGATCGTATATGCCCTGATAGAGCTGGTACGAACCAAAGACTGAGCCGTTCTCACCTCTTTTGTTTTTTGTTTATTTTGCACTAATTTATCATTTACTCTTTTTCTTTTTTGTAAGAATTAACCTCATATTAACATCTTGTTCATATTTTGTTCATATTTGATTGTTATACTTGTTTCATCGTTAAGGAAACAAAATGCGATGCGAAAGCATCACATACACAGATAATTTTTTCATAATAGCCCAGGTGCCGGGAGGCCCTGGGCACTCCTCATTTTACGCGCCGGCAATGAGCCATGCAAAAATAGAAAAAAATCCGGGTTTGTGCTTGCACAAGGACCCGGATTTCTTTTTCTATTTTTATAGGGCGAAGCCCGCGACCGAACCGCAGCGCCAGCGGAGGTGAGGTTGCCGCATGGCGGACTCCCGCTAATCCACGCTTCCTCACTCCACCACCCTCGTCCAGCGCAGCGACAACGAGGCCAGCCTCCCTTTCTCCTCCACCACCCTCGTCCAGCGCAGCGCTGACGAGGCAACACGATTGCCTTGGTGCCACAAACACGCATATTCGTTTTTTATACGGCAAAAGGTAAAACTTTCTATCGTATAAAAAAACAGGTACACTCCACATGTACCTGTCTCCACCCTTTAATTATTAAACTTTCACACATTTGCGCTATTCTACCGTTCCCCGCTCAGCGCCTTGATCTCTTCATTCAGCTCCTGCATCCGGTTATCCAGCTCCGACACCATCTGAGAACATTCAATCAGCTCACCTTTTACATGCTCCGGTGCATTTCCTTCAAACTTGTAATTAATTTTGTGCTCCAGACTCGCCCAGAAATCCATGGCAACCGTCCGAATCTGAATTTCCACTTTCACGTCCACGGTTCTGTCCGAGAGAAAAACGGGCACCGTCACCAGCATGTGATAACTTTTATAGCCGCTGGCCTTAGGTACACGGATATAATCTTTAACCGCAATAACATGAATGTCGTTTTGCAGACGAATCATTTCCGCGATCCGATATATATCGGAAGTAAAAGAACAAATGATCCGGATACCGGCAATATCATTGATATACTTCACCATATTTTCAATTGTGGATTCGTAACCGTGCCTTTTGAGCTTTTTTACAATGCTTTCAGATGTCTTAATTCTCGATTTAATATGTTCGATCGGATTGTACTGATGCACATGCTGGAATTCATCATTTAAAATTTCCAGCTTTGTATTGATCTGTTTTAATGCGGCATTATAAACCAGTGTTACCTCCTGCCAAGTCTCAATCTGATGATCCGCATCTACTGTGTACTCCATAAAAACGCCTCTCTTTTCTTGATAATTAAATTATAGCACACTCGAGGAACAAATGTATATAATTAACAAAAACTTTATAAAATACATATTTTTTTGTGATTATATCCAAAAAATTCCTTTTTCTTCCTATGCGCTACAAAACTATACTTATGCAGAAGTGCACTGCAATATGCCCATTGAAATTCCAATAACTTCTGCTTTCAAAAATACAGCATATGAATTGCCACAACGCCTTACGATATGCGGTAGGGTGAAGCGGTAATCAGAGTACACCTATTTTTTCGGGTTAAAAAGAATTTTTCTTGCCGCTGTTTGACGATTAGGGTATACTACCATCAACAGACAGGGGAATACGCAGCACTTTGCTGCCTGATACAAAGGAGTTATTTATGTTTCGCTTATGGGCCAAAATTTTCAAAGACAATCACATGCTCAATGATACCGTTATCTGCAACGATACTGCTGACACCCGCACTCATAAGGTTTTTCAGGCACTTCATGATGTCTGCATGGAGTTTGATCTGGGGGAACCAATATGGCTGGACAGCAATATACAGGATTTTAAGAGAAATTCCAAAACCCGTTTCACACAGGATTCCTTTATTGAAAATATCAATTTCGACTTTCTGGAAATCCATGTAATCGAGGAAGATTAAACGTAACAGTTCTGACGTGCCCACCAGCTCAGGGCATCTTTTCCATAGAACAGCGTGAAGAATATAAAAATAAAATTTTTGTAAACTCATTGACCTTTCGAATAACAAGGTGTAGTATCTTCATATACTAAACGTAGTTTTAAAAACTACTTGTTGAAAGGTGTGATTTATATGAGTATAACAATAAGAGAACCCGGCAGTGCAATCACTCATTTTATCGGCATGATCATGGCCCTTTTTGCAGCGGTCCCGCTTCTTGTCAAAGCGGCGGTCTTCTCCGGTCCTTACAGTTTTTATGCGATGGCCGTTTTTATGCTGAGCATGGTTTTGTTATATGCGGCCAGCACCACCTACCATTCTGTAAATGTCCCGGCAAAAGTTTTAAAAGTCTTCCGCAAAGTTGATCACATGATGATATTCATCCTGATCGCAGGAACTTACACGCCGGTCTGTCTGATCACGCTGAAAGGTTCTCAGGGCTACGGCCTGCTGGCACTCGTCTGGGGAATTGCGCTGGTCGGCATACTGATCAAGTTTTTCTGGATTACCTGCCCCAAATGGTTTTCTTCTATCTTATATATCGCCATGGGCTGGGCATGTATTTCCGTCATTGATGATCTGTGGAGACTGCTCCCGACCAGTGCTTTTATGTGGCTTCTTGCTGGCGGCATTCTTTATACGGTCGGCGGTGTGATCTATGCGCTGAAGCTGCCTATTTTCAACGCGAAACACAAATATTTCGGCTCTCATGAAATTTTCCATCTTTTCGTGATGGCCGGCAGCATATGTCATTTTATCTTCATGTTTGGATATGTTGCCTGACAGCTATTTCTTTTACTGGCATCAGTTCATCCTTTGAGGACTGACAGTACAAAATGCTCAGAAAAACACAGCGCCGAAGGACATAACCGTTTGTCCCCGGCGCTTTTTTATGCCTACTGCCTTTTACATCTCCTGCCCTGCCAGTATCTTTCACCAGCTACTGACGCCAATGACTTTAACAGAGAATTCTTACAGACCTGTGCATCAAAATCTTACTTTTTTCTTATTGTTTCTCGTACTTCTCAATCAATGCCATAATATGCCCCAGATTTCCATATCCTGCAAAAACTTTTTCATCGGCGTAATCCTGCTGCCGGTCAATCCAGAAAAGCTCATTTTCCTCACCATGTACGGTAATTTCTTTTTCCAGAAAGCCATAATAAACTTCCATTTTCAGCGATTGCAGATGGTAAGTAAAGTCCATCATATGAATCAAACGAATATCCGCCCTGGTGATGCCGGTTTCTTCTTCCAGTTCCCGATAGGCTGCCGCCATTGCGTCTTCTCCCGGTTCTATTTTGCCGCCGACCAGATTCAGCAGACCTTTGAACGGATCTTTTCTCCTTCTGCACATCAGGACGTTGCTGCCTGTTTTGTCAAACACAGCAATTACATTCGTATTCTTTTCCATGACATTCCCTTCCTTTTTCGTTTTCTTTCAGGTATACTAAGTTTAAACAATTTACCTCTCTGGAACAAATGATAATTTCAATCATACAACAGCCATAAATAAAACGTCAACGATCCGAAATAAATAAGAAAAGGAGTTGTGAACATGAAATCAAAAGTTTATTTTTCAAGAACCATTACCCCCGAAAAAGTGCTTGAGCTTTACAGGCTGCTGGGTAAAGAACTTCCCGGAAAAGTTGCTATCAAAGTGCATTCCGGAGAAACCGGCAACCAGAACTTTCTGCGTCCCGCTTTCTGGAAACCTCTGATCGATCATGTAGGCGGCACTGTTGTGGAGTGTAATACCGCTTACGAGGGAACTCGCAACACCACTGAAAAACACCGTGAAACCGTTCGCGCCCACGGCTGGAGCGGCACTTTTCCCTTCGATATCATGGATGCAGAAGGTCCTGATATGGAGCTTTCCATCCCGCATGGCAGCCGCATCACCAAAAATTATGTCGGGAAGAATCTGGCAAATTATGATTCCATGCTGGTTCTGTCTCACTTTAAAGGACATCCCATGGGCGGTTACGGCGGTGCATTAAAGCAGCTTTCCATTGGCGTTGCTTCTTCTTTCGGAAAAGCTTATATTCACGGTGCCGGCGAACCGGAGAAAATCTGGACTGCCGACCATGATTCTTTTCTGGAATCCATGGCAGATGCCGCATCCTCCATTGTGGAATATTTTCACGGTGAAATTGTATATGTCAACGTGATGAAAAACATGTCCGTTGACTGCGATTGCTGCGCTGTTGCGGAAGATCCCTGTATGAAGGATATCGGCATTTTAGTTTCTCTGGATCCCATTGCCATCGATCAGGCATGTCTGGATCTCGTTTATGCTACGACAGATGATCCCGGTCAGGCACATCTGCTTGAGCGCATTGAAAGCAGAAATGGCGTGCATACCGTTGAAGCGGCTGCCAAACTTGGGTTTGGTTCCAGAGAGTATGAACTGGTGGAATGCTGAAATTTTCAGATTTAATATGAAAGCATGGCTGGCAGCGGGTTCATCCGTGCGCCATGCCAGCGATCAGAAAGGAAGTCGGCGGCTGAAAAGCGAATCAGCCGCCGGTACAATATAATCAGGCCAGACGTTTCTCTCCTTGCTTCTCTCCAATTAAAATTCCCTTTTCCTGTTCTTCTTTTGCCCAGTCTTCAAATGCTTTACACATATTAACTCCCTTCTTATCATCTTTTGTCGTCTGTTCCCTCGCCCGCGCTGGATGCAGGCAAACAGCAGCCTTCGTCATTTAACAGTCCCTTCAGATTTTCGCTCACACCGCTCACCGTAGAAGAAAAAACAATGCCGCAGTTGAATGCTTTTTCCTGGCACATGCTGAGATTTCTCGGATTGCTCTGAAACGCCAGCTCATTTTTCTGCAGATTTTTCGCATCCAATCCCGCATTTTTAAAAGCCTCACCGACAGTCGTATAGGTATCCAGATCATTCGGCGAACCGAAGTTATAAACTCCGCCAGGGATTTCAAAGGTTTTTTCCAGATTCTGCAGCACTTCATTGACATCCGTTATCCCTCTCCTGTCATGTACGGGATAGGATAACGGCTCAGCATTTCTTATGTTTAAAAACAGAGTTTTGATAAAATCACCATGTTCTCCATCACACATGGTTTTCGTGTCGTACATCCAGGACAGTCTAAGCAGCACGCAATCCGGATTCACCTTCAAACATTCCTGCTCTGCCCTTAACTTTTCCTGCCCGTATACATTACATGGCTGCAGCGTTTCCTCCTCTTTATGCGCTTCTTTGACAGAACTTCCAAAATAAACCTGATCCGAACTGCAGAGAATGCACTTCGCCTGAATTTTGCCGGCAGCCCTTGCAATGTTGATGCTTCCGTCCACGTTAATTTTCCAGGATTTTTCCGGCTCCTTTTCACATTGTCCCACATCGGAAATTGCGGCGCAATGGATCACAATGTCCGGTTTGTACTTTTCCAAAACCTGCATCACCTTCTCTTCGTCTGTGATCTCCATTTCCTGATGTCTCGGCGCATATATCTCATATTTTTCCTGAAAAAAATCAACAATTCTGCTCCCTAAAAACCCCGATGCCCCGGTAACCAGCATTCTTTTCACACTACACCTCCGCTTTTTCCCCTAGATTCCTTCCGCTTCAAATATTTCCCGCAGCCTGCGGGCATCCTCCAGCGTATTTTTCCATCCGAACCGTTTTATGTCAACCTGATAGCCTTCTGGTGTCCAGATCACTTCCACGTCCTCTTTTTCCAGCAAAAGCTTCTGCATGTCGGATGTGTCAAAATAAACGGCGCCGCTCAAAATGCCTTTAGAGTTGATCACACGGTGTGCAGGCACCTGACCCGCCAGATTATGTTTCAGGCCATAGCCCACCTGCCGGGCGTTTTTCGGCTTTCCGCATAAAAGCGCTACCTGTCCATAGGTTGCAACTGTACCCTCCGGAATTTTTTCACATACCAGCGCCATTCTTTTGTAAAAATCCATCATTTATTTCCTCGCTGCACATACCGATCCGCACAGGCTGCCGGAGCGGACGGATTTTTTGCATACTCTGCACTGCCATAGGGATACACCGGTCTGATAAACGCGATGCCGTTGGGCGCATGGGCCTGACAGCGCACCGCCAGCATCCTATCCGGCGCAATATGTTCCTCTCTCCATCTGCGCAGTGCGGTGAGCTCATCGCCGCCCTTTTCATCTGCCCAGATCGCATTGGTTCCATTGCCGCGATCAATATGATCTCTGCCCGGGAACAGATAATATCGGCAGTAATCGCTCACGCTCTCATAACCGCCGCCCTGCCCAAGCACCCGTTCATAGTAGCGTATGGCATCCGGGAAGGGCACACACGGATCGGCGCTGCCGGAGTAGATCAGAAGCTTTCCGCCATGCGCACAAAAAGCGGAAAGATCGGGGTCATTTGCGTTTAAATCTCCTGCCAGCTTTTCATTCAGCGCATCCAGATCCTTATCAAAATCAAACATTCTTCCGTTGTAGTTTTCCCCAAAGGCCCAGATAAACGGATAGAAATGAGGGCTTTCTTCCTGTTCAAATTCCTCAATGCCGCAGCACTCATAACATTCTGAGCCCAGGGGCATTCCGCAGTAAATCCGCTCTCCGGTAACCGGATTGACCGGACCGCTGTACACGGCGTGCAGTGCATCGAGCTGCTCTGCCTTAAAATCAGGACGTTTTTCAGCGAGCAAATTCAAAAATGCTGCAATCGTATCCGGTTCTGCAGTGGGAAATGAGATAAAATTGTCCCCGGGTTCCCCATCTTTTCTCGCCTGAAAAAATTCCACCGCGCAATCCGTGATTGCAGCGATTTCCTCTTTCGAGAACATCTTTTTTCCATCCGCCGTGCGAAGATGCAGATGATTCCATAAAAAATAAGTGTGCAGATGGGTTCGGTTATTTCCCGGCACCCCTGCCGTAATGCCGTCATAATCCTTTGGAAAGCGCTGTGCCTCACAGAGCGCCTGCTGCCCTCCGGTGGAATTTCCCATGAAATAGGAATAGTCCGGCGCTTTTCCATAACATGCTTCCACCAGCCCTTTGCCGGCCGGTGCCATCAGATGGGTGGCTCGCCATCCGAAATCTTTCCACACATCCGGATTGCTGATCCCGCATTTCCGGCCCCTGGAAGTTCCCATATCTGTATTTGCCACCGCATAATGCTCACGCACCCGCCTTGCCAGTGACCAGTAGTCGATGGAAGCGGCCATACCGCCTCCTCCGATTGCCAAAAAGATGCCGTTCCATTCTTCCGGAAGCCACACCTCCGTAAAAATCAAAGACCCTTCTCCCGGCGTCATCTGCAGCTTCACCCGATAAAATACCGGAAGCTCCTCATGCAGATTTCCATCCTCTCCCCGGAAATATCCCTCTGCAACACGCTCTGCTTCCAGCACCTTCGTATCTTCCATTTCAAAATTTTTCAAACGTTCAATCACAGACATACCCCTTCTCCTTTGCCTCTATTCCATCATTCATCGGCGCACAGGCCGCAGACCAAACCACGCCCCAACCCCATCGGTGCTCATCGAGCGCAGGCTGCCTGGGAGCTTACGCACCGTGATGCGTTTTGAAAGCGAAAGCGCGCCCGGCGGCATGGTGTATGCCGACCGGGCGCGTCCTGATATCAATCCTCATATCCATTCGGGTTGTTGGACTGCCATCTCCAGGAGTCCTCACACATTTCTTTCATACCATACTGTGCCACCCAACCAAGCTCTTCCTTTGCCTTGGTCGCATCGGAATAACAGGTTGCAATATCTCCGGGGCGACGATCCTTAATCACATAAGGAACCTTCACACCGTTTGCTTCTTCAAAATTTTTCACCACATCCAGAACGCTGTAGCCTTTGCCGGTTCCCAGATTGTATATCTTCAAGCCGGCTTTTTCTTCGATCTTCTTTAATGCCTTGACATGGCCGATTGCCAGATCCACAACATGGATATAGTCTCTCACGCCGGTACCGTCGGGGGTATCGTAGTCATTTCCGAACACGCCCAGCTCTTTGCGCTTGCCCACAGCCACCTGAGTCACATAGGGCATCAGGTTGTTGGGAATGCCGTTCGGATTCTCACCGATGGTTCCGCTCTTATGAGCGCCGATGGGATTGAAGTAACGAAGCAGCACCACATTCCATTCAGGATCAGCCTTCTGAATGTCGGTCAGAATCTGTTCCAGCATGGATTTGGTCCAACCATAGGGATTGGTGCACTGACCCTTAGGACAATCTTCCGTGATCGGAATGATTGCAGGATCGCCGTATACTGTTGCAGAAGAAGAGAAGATGATGTTCTTAACGCCATGCTTTCTCATTACATCCACCAGTGTCAGAGTTCCGGCAATATTGTTCTCATAATATTCCCAGGGCTTTGCAACGGACTCGCCCACAGCCTTCAGACCCGCGAAATGAATACAGGAGTCAATCTGTTCTTTTTCAAAAATGTCATTCAGCGCATCTCTGTCCAGAATATCCGCCTTGTAGAAAGGCACCTTCTTACCGGTGATCTTCTCCACTCTCTCCAGCGATTTCTCACTGGAATTGCACAGATTATCCAGGACCACCACATCATAGCCCGCGTTCTGTAATTCCACTACCGTATGGCTGCCGATGTAACCGGCACCGCCTGTCACTAAAATTGCCATGTTATGCTCCTCCATCCCTGCTGCCTGACAAAGCCCGATTATTCCATGTATGATCTGAGCCCGCTACAGCATTTATTTTGATTATATTGTTACTGCCTGCAACTGTCTGGTACCTTCACAGTTTTACCACAGAACATCAGGATAAACGCCGGCTTCTTTGAGCTTCGCGATGGATTCCATAACAAAAGGCTTATCTTCCTTATAGGTAACGCCAAACCATTTGTCGGCAGAATGAAGCACCTCAACGGTTGCCTTGCCTGCCTTTAACAGTTTATCCACCTCAATGGGAAGGAAGCATTCGGACTTGAGCGGATTCTTCTCTACTTCTTCTGCAAAAAACTTCTCAACTGCAGCGCCCAGCTCATTCAAAATACTGGGAGAGAATGCCCACATGTTCATGGATACCGGCGTATCCAGAGCAAGCTCTGTCCATGTCTGTCCATCGTCTTCCGTATAAGCAGCCGCATCCTTTGTCTTAACAATCTTGGTTCTCTCTGCAATCTGCACCAGGTAACCGTTCTCATCAGTCACACATACGCCTCTTGCCACAGAACCATTCTCTGTCAAAGTGTTGCCCAGCTGATAGCCGACCATTGCGTAACGGAACTTCTCATCATCCTCATGTGTGGTCAGGAAACGATACAGCTCTTCAAAAGCGCTTCTGCCGTAGTAGTCATCCGCATTGATTACCGCGAAAGGCTCCTTCACCGCATCCTTACAGCATAAAATTGCATGTGCGGTACCCCAGGGCTTCACTCTTCCTTCCGGAATCACAAATCCTTCCGGTACCTTATCGAGTTCCTGGAAAACATATTCCACTTCAATATGTTTACTAACCGCATCTCCGACACATTCTCTGAAATCTTTCTCGTTTTCCTTCTTAATGATGAAAACAACCTTGCCAAATCCCGCTCTGACCGCGTCATAGATGGAAAAGTCAATGATCTTGTGTCCCCTGTCATCTACAGGATCAATCTGTTTCAATCCGCCATATCGGCTCCCCATGCCGGCTGCCAGAATCACTAATGTTGGTTTATCCATTTGTTCCCTCCTATTTTAACGCCAAAAGCGCATCATACACAATTCCGTGATGTTGTGAAGACCTGTCAAAATGTTATATTGCGATTCAACACGCTTCTGAAATAATGAAAAAGCGTTTGTACGCTTTGCACTATTATATCACGTATCCTCTCAACCTGCAAACGAATCCGCCCGGCGACGCTTTCTGCCACCGGTGTATTCTGTCCGCTTCTTTACTTTTTCGGGATGCAATGATATTATATCATCAATTATCAGCAAATCCATTTTTTTAAAGGTCATTTATGTGTACTTTTCGCTCACCCAAAGGAGAACAGATGAAAAATACAGTATGGATACCATTTCCCATAACAGAACAGATACATATCTCAAGCATGTATTCCCTTTTTATAGAACATTTTGAGAAAGGCTATGAATTTCCCGGCGAGACTCACAATTTCTGGGAATGTCTTTATGTACTTGAAGGCCAGGTATGTGTTTCCGCAGATGAAAGAGTCTACAACATGTCCCGCGGTGAAATTATTTTTCATAAACCGCTTGAGCTTCACAAATTCAAGGTAACACAATCCCAGGGGGCCACTCTTTTGATTTTTTCTTTTTCTGCCGAGGGCCTTCTGACAACACAATTCCGCGATAAGGTTTTCTGTCTTACCCAATCCCAGAATGCCCGAATTTCAGAATTTATTCTTTATATAAAAGAAACGGTAACGTCCCCGGAACTTTTTAACTCACATCACGACTACCTGGGTCCCGTCACCCAAATTCCTACCTATGGGCAGATGATAGTCTCCTATTTGTATCAGCTGTTTCTCTCCCTCGTGGATGAAGGCATTATCGCCTCCGCATCCTCCGCTCCGGATGCCGTTATTTTCGGGAATGCAATCGGTTACCTGAACAGCAATCTCCACAGGCAGCCTACCGTTTTGGAAATAGCAAAATTTTGCACTGTCAGCGAAGCCAGTCTGAAACGGATTTTCGATAAATATGCCGGCATCAGCATCCACAAATATCTGCTGAAACTGAAAATAAAAGCGGCAACCGAATTTTTACAGGATGGGGAAAGCGTCTGCAATGTTGCCGAAAGACTGGGGTTTAGCAGTCAAAGCTACTTTTCAAAAGCATACAAAAGGGAAACCGGCATTTCTCCTTCCAACATTGAGCCGAAATGATGCGCACTATTTTTATGTGAGCTTCTCCGTTTATATTTTGCCCTTCGTTCGACTCGCCTTTTGGATGTCCCGAATCACATAAACAAGGGTATATGCCGCCATCACACCCGATACCGCCGGTGCAATACAGCCGATGATAAACAGGTTATCCGGACAGTATGTATAAGCCAGCCCGATTAACGGCATGCGCAGCGCAAGCGCTCCAAAGCAGCAGCTGATCATGGTAAACACGGTTTTGGAACGGCCGTTTAAATAGCCGTTTAACGGAAAGACGAAGGCCACTGCAAGATAGTCAAAGCTGCAGGAGGTAAAAAACGGAATTCCCGCTGCAATGACCTGTGAGTCCCGATTGAAAATCCCGATCATCGTTTCGGGAGACAGCTGTGCCCATCCCCAGAACAGGGCCGATACCAGAAAAGCAAAGCCCACACCGGCGGCGGTGGACTGCCATGCCCGTTTGGGCTTTCCCGCTCCATAATTCTGGGCGGTGATCGCCGCCAGGGCACTGGCGATGGAGGTTGCCGGCAGCATGGCAAACACGTCATATTTACTGGCAATCCCCACGGCCGCCGCCGCATGAACGCCCAGTCGGTTCGTCACCGAGGTCAGATACAAAAAGGAAAGCCGAACCATGCATTCCTGCAGGGAGATCGGAATCCCCACGCCTGCCAGCTCTTTTGCCAACCCCTTATCAATTCTGAAATTCCGCAGCCTGAATTTGAAAATAAAATCTTTTCGATTCAGATAAATCACCGCACAGATCATGCTGATCGCCTGTGACACAATGGTGGCAAGGGCTACGCCGGCCACGTCCATCTCCAGATATTTCACAAAAATTACATCCAGAACAATATTCACCACACAGGAAAGGGCCACAAAATACATGGGGCGTTTGGAATCCCCGTAACCGCGCAAAATGGCGCTGATGGCATTATAACCGCAGATAAAAAAGATACCGCCAAAGCAGATGGTCACATACTGCTTCGCATATGCCACGCTCTCTTTTGGCGTCTGCAGGGCCGCCAAAATCCAGTCTGCGCAGGCCAGCATAAGAAAAGTAAGGCCGATGGCAATGACCGCGAACAGAGTCAGCGTAGTGCCGATGGCTCTTTTCGTTTCTTCCTCTTTCTGCATGCCCGTATACTTTCCGACCAGAATCGTCCCGCCCAGGGTCAGACCGGACACCATGCTGGTGATGATCTGAGTCACCTGGGTGCCCGTGGAAACCGCCGCCACACTTTCCGCCGGACAAAACCAGCCGATGACCATCAGATCCACCGCGCCATAGAGTGCCTGGATAATATTGGCGATCAGAAAAGGCACCGAAAATTTTAAAAGTACCTTAAACACATTTCCTTCTGTTAACAGGTTCTCATTTTTCATAATTCTTTCCCCGCAAATTACTCCTTCGATGTCAGCGTCAAATATTCCGAAACCCGGTTCTCTCCGGAATTCATCAAAGTTCCACCGCTTTTCCGAATGCAGGCTTCACGACGGAAATCTCCGGATGTTTTTCATCCATAAGTTTTTTAAAAAATCGCGTATCAATCTGTCTGGAAATCGGCGGAAATGCATCATCAAAATGATCCAGAATAATCCGTCCGGGTTTTAATCTTTCCACAATAGAAAGTGCTGTTTCCTCCAGCCGGCGGCTGCCCTGAAAAGGAAGGAGGAGCAGGTCCGCTCCCACAGGATACTCCACAGTGTCCGCAAGCCCAAGACTTCCCATCACCAATATCGTCTTTCCTTCGGCCTGTACTTCATAAATCAGCGTCTGCCCGGCTTCCTTATAATGCGCGTTCAGATATGCCAGCGCAAGCGCGTTTTTGAAATGGCGAAGCATCCGCACGGAAAGCAGGCGTGTAAATTTCTGCACAGGGCCGGGATCCGCGTGCTTTCCTTCATAGACCTTCACGGTCATCTCACCGATCCGGATGCTGTCTCCGGGTTTTACCTCCACCACATTACTGGTGTCCAAAACTGCCATTCCCAGCGTGGCCGCTGCCACACTGCCGCAAAATACGGTAGCTTCCAGATCGCTTTCCCCATCCAGAAATTCCGGTGCCTCCATCAGGTGATCCAGATGTCCGTGGGTGATAAAAATAGTTTCATCCTTTGAAAAATCCTCCAGACTGTTGGGATTTTCCCCTCCCTGAAGCTGCACAAAAGGATCGAACAGAATCGATTCTCCTGCCGCCTCTATTCGGATTGATGCTGTTCCCAGCCAGGTTATTCTCATTTTATTCCTTTCCGCCGTCCACAGACAGCTTGGCTCTGTTATGTCAATGGCAATGGGCTGTTGCCATCTGTACCTCTATGCTTTGAATCCGACTTTGCTCTGCACCCGTTTATGCCGCACCACTCTGTCCTGATCGCCGGACCGGGCTTTTTCCTGAATTCCCACCTTTAAAAGCACTTTTTTTCCTTCCTCACTGCGGGTAAAAATCAGTTTGCAGGAACCGATATAGGGAGCCACACAGGAGGTGAACAGCTCAGCGTCCGTTTTTTTCTTACCGAACACTTCCGGAACCGGATAATAGACTCGATCTCCCTCTGCTGCTTCCTGCGCTTCGATCAGATAGCGCTGGTCCTGCACATCTCCTAAAAATTCGGACAGCGCACCGGCAAAAACACTCTTCTCCCGCTCGGTGCCGCCCCGAAGACTGGCAAAGCAGGCTATGCTGCCTCCCCTGTCCGTTGTATCGCCTCCTGCTGTATAACCGGTGCCGTCAGCCTCACCGCCGATGGCGGCGCCTTCGTCCATGTCCACATCTACGCTCACATCTTTTGAAGTGATCTGCCCGATTTCCATGAGAGCTTCCAATACGCCACAGCCCACAGAGCCCATAAAATGATCCGGATTTTCAAAAATCTCCTCTTTCTTTTTACTTTCCGACATTTTGAAAAATCCATAGATCGCTGCGCCGGCCGCCGCTGCAGCTAAAACCAGACTGCCGCCCAGCGCCAGCCCTGCTGCCGCAACCGCACCGGCAATCATGCCGGCTTTTGCTGCATTTTTCTGTTTGCTGTATTTTTTGCGCTGGCTTTCTGTTGTCAGATCCTCGCCAAAAGCGCCTACGCCTTCCACGGTTTCCATCTCACCCCTCCCGTCCAGCGTACGCTGCCATTTTTCACGCAGAGCTGTTCTGTCATCCGCCAGCGTCACCATTTTCTGGTTTATCGCATCCAATTCCTGATTTCCATAAGGCGGTCGAATATAGCTGAGACGATCCAGACCGTTTTCTATGCTGTCTTTTTCATAATTCACGCCCAAAAATCCGTCAAACCGACGGCGAAGTGTGGCAAAGTCCGCGGAACAGCTCTCCATGGAGCGCCCGTTTTTCTCTCCGTCCTTCTTCTCTGTCCAGGCAGGCTCCATGCAGATCAGATGCCAGATATTGCTGACCTTGTCGGGATTTCCCTTCATTGTCCGAATGGCCCGGCCCCGCATCTGATTGCTCAGCATGAAAGAACCCACAAAAGAAGCCAGCACCAGAGAATTGATGCAGGGAGAATCCCAGCCTTCGCCCAGCAGGGATTTCGTTCCCACCAGCACCCGGATATAGCCCTGTCCGAACAGTTCTGTCAGATAAGCGGTCAGTCTTGGACCGTTTCCCGAAATGGAAACCTGATAATATCCCGGTACAGCACAGGCTTTTAAACCGGCTTTCTGCCCGTTTTTCTCCGCAATGGCATAAAAAGCCTCCTTGGCACACTCCGGCAGAATTACCACGCTGCCGGAAAGCGCTGCCAGACGCAGATCCCCGATTCCCGAAGGCGCCATACAGCTTCTGCGCACCTTTTCAAAAATCGGCACCACTCCCATTTCCTCCACCGGCTGACTCAGATCTCCGATGGCAGAAAGATATTCGCTCCGAATAAAGTCCGTCAGAATCAAAAGACGAAGCTCTTCTCCCAGACTCTGATATTCAGCATTCACGATCTCGCAGATGCTCTTTAATTTTCCCCGGCTGTTGGTCAGCATTTTATCCAGATCGGAACTGGCACTAAGCTCCACCACATTTTTATGGATCAGCCCCCTGTTTTTCAGCCGGTTCATCAGTGTTTCCCGATAGTCTGCCTCACAGTCATAGCTGTCCGCATCATAAAATAAAAATCCCTGCAAAAGCACCGCCAGCAGCCCCATATCCATGGGAGGCACTTCCACTTCCCCGGTCAGATTCAAAAACTGCTCCGGGATCTTTTTCCCTTTTTCCTGTAAAAAAGAAAGCAGAGCCAACAGATAATTTCTGTTTTCATTAAACAGCTTTAAATAACTCTCAGAATCTATAAGACTGTAATGTGAAAACACTGCCTCTGAAAATTCGCGGTCCGCCATCAGCTCCTTATAGGTTTTTTCCGATTCTTTTCTGAATTTTTTGAGCTTCTCCTCTTCCTCTGGCGTCGGCATATTGAAATAAACAAAATCCTGATGCGGACACAGGCTGCCCTCTTTTACCAGCTCCGGCACGCTGATTTCCTCATCGATGGGACCGCAGAGGCTGATATAACGATTCCACTGCGCCGGTGTGGAATCATAAGGCGGCGTTGCCGTCAGCGCGATGATCATACAATCGGCGCATCTGCTCACCACCTCTTCCAGGGCCTTCTGCCACTCGCTGCGCAGATGATGTGCCTCGTCCAGACAAAAGGTTTTGATTCCGGCCTTTTTTAACGTTCCATATAAATCAAATCCGGTATAATCCGCTTCTTCACGGCTTCCGCTTTCATCCTCTTCCACACTTTTCTGTCGTTTCAGACAGCTGTGCAGGGCCTGATAGGTGATTGCCGTGATGGGTGCAGGATTGCGGATATCGTTGGATAACAGCTCCTCAGATGCACCAAAGCCTTCCCGGATTCTGGCAAGCCACTGCTCCCGGATTGTGATGCTGGGTGCAAAAATCAGACAGGGCGCATCCGCCCGGCCAATCAGTTCAATGCCTAAAGTGGTCTTTCCGGAGCCCGGAGCAGCCACAATGTGAATTCTGCCATCCTGCATGTAGGAATCTGCCGCATCTAAAACCCGGGCCTGATAGCTGCGCCAGGTGCCGCGAAAGGTGAGTGATCGCCTTATCAGTCCGGGATTTTTTGCATTTGCAGCCGCCCTCTGGCCGTCACCGGCCTGCAAAGCTGCCTTCCGGCTGCTGCTGGTTCTCACCGTATTACTGTTTTTAGAATCGGAGCTTCTTCTCGTTTCCGCCATAATTTTCCCTCATATCCCATTCATTGTTACCGGTCAGAGCGCATCGTCAATGCGCTGCACAATAGTGCTGAATCCCGCAAATTCATTGCATTTTGGCCCTGCCGGCCGCTCTGAGCGCAAACAATCCAACCAGCAGAAGTACCGGGAAGATCACCGCCGCCAAGAGCCCCTTTTTCAAATCTCCATCCAGATACTCCGTTGCCAGTCCCACAAGGCTGGGTCCCACATTACAGCCCACATCGCCAAACAGCGCCAGGAAAGCGAACATCGCCGTGCCGCCTTTGGGCAGTCCCGCCGCCGCCATACTGAAGGTGCCCGGCCACATGATGCCGACAGACAGACCGCACAGCGCACAGCCCAGAAGGCCGATCAGCGGATTGGAGGAAAAAGATGCCACCAGATAGCAGCAGACACACAAACAGGCACTTCCTGCCATAAATTTTTTCAGGGAAATTTTCTCTGCGAACTTCGCGTAAAGCGCCCTTGCGCTGCCCATGCAGACTGCAAAAGCGCAGGGTCCCGCCAAATCACCGACAGTCTTGGACACTTCAAGCCCCAACTCCGCAAAAGCAGAGGACCACTGACTCATGCCCTGTTCACTTGCCCCGGAGCATACCATCAGCAGCGCAAACAGCCAGAACATTTTATTTTTTCCCAGTTCTCTGATGGACAGACCTTCTCCATCCTCCACCAGCTTGTCAATGGGTACCAGACAAAACAGCACCATATTCACCGCCGGAATCAGTGCCCACAGGCATGCGAGAATCCGCCAGTTTTCTATTCCGGCCAGAGTAAAAAACAAAGTGGAGCAAAGGACCACGGCCACATGTCCCCAGCAGTAAAAAGAATGCAGAAGGCTCATTGCCGCTTCCTTATTATCCGCCGGACAGGCCTCCACAATAGGACTGATCAGCACCTCAATCAGGCCGCCGCCCACCGCATAGACAGCCGCAGCCAGAAGCAGACCATAATAGGGATTTGAAAACAGCTCCGGCAAAAATGCCATTCCAACCAGTCCCAGCACGCTCAGCACATGGGCTGCCACAATACAGGGACGATAACCGATCCGATCCACATACCGGGCGGAAACCAGATCCGTCACCAGCTGCACACCAAAATTCATTGTGATCAGAAAAGCCAGCTGGTCAAACTCCACCTGATACTCGCTGACGAATGTCAAAAATAAAAGAGGCGCAAAGTTATTCACAATCGCCTGCGTGATATAGCCCAGATAGGATGCGGTAATCGTACCGTTGTAATTTTTTCTTATATTTACTTTCATCGAACTCATCTGACGGACTGACCTGATTCCATGTTAAGAAACGGGATTCACATCATGTTTTCTTTCAGCCGTCCCCTCCTCCTGCAGTAAAACTTTTTTGCGTGACTTCTGTCCCTGGTATCATGACATTGGCTTCTGTTCCGTTACGCAAATCTATAAAAAAAATACCATTTCCACGTGCAAAAGTCAATGTACATGCGGCTTGCAAAACAGCCGACAGACGGCTATACTGTAAATAGATTAACGTGTTTCGGCACCCGCCGGCAGCGTTTTACCTTCTATATAATATTTTAACACAAAAATCGGAGAAAGCTCATGAACAATAAAGAACGCAGAGAAAAAATCATTCAGATTCTAAAAGAGTCACAGATCCCTGTATCGGGCAGCAAACTCGCTTCCATGCTGTCGGTCAGCAGACAGGTCATCGTTACGGATATTGCCCTTTTGCGGACGGAATATCCGATTCTCGCCACCGCTCAGGGCTACCTGCTTTATGATATGCAGAAGAAAAACTACCGCAAGGCTTACGCAGTCCGGCACACGGCGGAAGAAATCCACGATGAACTGCTTTCCATGGTAAAACTGGGAGGACATGTGCTGGATGTTATCGTTGAACACGATGTATACGGTCAGATTCGGGCTGATCTTGATCTGACCACTCCCGCCGATGTGGAACATTTCTGCCGCCGCCTGGAAAGCAGCTCCTCCGGCCCTCTGTTTCCCATCTCCGCCGGAATCCATCTGCATACTGTCGAGGCGGATTCCGAAGAAGCACTGGAACAGATTGAACAGGTTTTAAAAGAAAAAGGCTGGCTGCTTTGAGCCAACCTTTTTATCAGAATTTAGTCAAGCTTTAAATCGCCCTCTTTGATCCAGCCGATCTTTCTTAAAATCTCACAGAACAGTGTACTCAGCAGAGCCGGAAGCACAAAGCATACCAGAATCAATCCAACCCAGTCCAGGGAAGTGATCGCAGTCTTATTTCCTGCCGCAATATCGGACAGCCATCCTGTATATACACCGATCTGGCCAACCAGACCGCAGGTACCCATGCCGGAAGAAACTGCAGGGCCGTTCATCTGCATCTTGAAAATACATGTCGCAATCGGTCCTGTAATTGCGGATGCCAGCGTGGGGGGAATCCAGATTCTGGGATTCTTCACAATATTGCCCATTTGCAGCATGCTTGTTCCCAGTCCCTGAGATACCAGGCCGCCCCATTTATTTTCCTTAAAGCTCATCACGGCAAAACCAATCATCTGCGCACAGCATCCGGCTACCGCCGCACCGCCGGCAAGACCTGTCAGGCTCAGCGCCGCACAGATTGCAGCGCTGCTGATGGGAAGCGTCAGCGCAATGCCCACAATCACAGACACTAAAATGCCCATAAAGAAAGGCTGCAGCTCTGTTGCCCACATGATCAGCTGCCCCACAGCGCTTGCTGCCGCGCCGATTGCGGGAGCACACCATTTTGCAAAAAGTACACCGACTAAAATTGTCACCAGCGGAGTCACTAATATATCCACTTTCGTTTCTTTGGAAACCGCCTTCCCGAATTCTGCCGCCACAATTGCCACAAACAGCACTGCCAGCGGGCCGCCTGCTGCTCCCAGCGAATTTGCCGCGGAACCTACGGCCAGCAGAGAAAACAGCACCAGCGGCGGAGCCTGCAGGGCATATCCGATTGCAACTGCCATCGCAGGGCCGGACACGGATTTTGCAAATCCGCCAACCTCTACCAGAAGTTCACTGCCGATCTGCTCACCCAGCGTGGCGATAATCGTACCGATCAGCAGAGATGCAAATAATCCCTGCGCCATTGCGCCCAGCGCATCGATGCCATATCTTTTGGCCGAAAATAAAATGTTTTTTCTTTCAAGAAACTGTTTGAAAGCACTCTTTTGCTTTCCTTCACTCATCTTAAACTCCTCCTCATATGTGCGTTTCAGACAACTGCTGTCCATATTATACGTTTGCAACATTTTACAGGTGACAAGACACCTGCTTGTCCGTAATAAAATAGCACAGATAAGGAAAGATTGCAACAAAAAAATTCTATTTATCAGTTCTCCGTGTGACGGCCCAGGCCCTAGCTTTATTCCGTCACTGTCGGCAAATCCACTTCCCGCCAGTCATGATGCACCGCCGGCAGAAACTTTTCCAACACATCTGCCATCTTCAGACATATACTGCTGGTGTTCACACAGGGATGACAGCCAAGCCATTCCTCATCGAATATTTCCTTATCAAAAAGAAGCTGCACATGATTTTCGCTGTCATTCATCAGCCCCATAACGCTTACCGCGCCGGGATGAATGTGCAGATACTCTTCCATATGCTCCGCATCCGCAAAGGACAGGCGCGCAGACTGAATCTGCTTTGACAAATCCTTTGTCTTGAATTTCTTGTCAGCAGGCATCAGCAGCATATAAAATTTCGTTTTCTGTGCGTTGCATAAAAAAAGATTTTTACACATCACAACGCCCAGCTTGCGATCCACGGCCTCGCAGTCCTCCATGGTCATGGCAGGTGCGTGATCCACCCTCGTATAAGGAATTTCCAATTTTTCAAGCAGTTCATATACGGCCAGCTCTTCCGGCAGCCGTCCATTCTTCCAATCGCTATTTTCCATGCGCTTTCCTCCGGATATCATTTTTACAAAATCTTTTAAAAAAGTGTGCGTGATAGCGTACACTCCGCGTTGAGCGCGGTCGCGAAGCGACAATTTCACCGCGCGCGAGTACGCATCGTTGCGCGAAGCGCATTTTTGCTCTACAGGAATTTTCGAAGAAAATTCCTGTAGAGAAATAAAAGTCCGGGTATGCGGCCCGGACTCTCAGCTGTCCACATGCTTCTCAATTTTATCAAAGGCGGCAGAAAAAAGCAATCCGCTTCGGATCCGTGGCTTTGCTTTGGGCTCCGGCAATGTGGTCTGGCTGCGGAATACCGACAATAAAAGGCCCATCAGAATATAAAGGCAGACGTTTTCTTTTCCGTTCATGGAAATGAAGGGCAGCGCGCAGCTGGTGTTCCAGCTGTAACCGGTATTCATCATCACATTGACCACAACGGGCACAAAGAAGATGAAAAGACTGCCAACGCCGACGATCATGCCAAGCCGGTTACTCTGCCTGCGAATGCCGCAGACCACCAGAAACGCCAGGAGCGTGAGCAGTATCACCACGAAAAGTCCTGCGGCAAACCCATAATTCTGTTCAATCCAGAGCATTACATAGTTTTCCGGCTCCGCCAGATAAGGCAGATAATCCGTTTCCGGGTTGCCGGATGCCCCGAAGAGCTTCAGATTGTGAAATGCCTGCCGCAACGCCATGGGAACAAAACCGAAAGTCATATTGTACACCTCCGGGTTCAGCATCGCCCGAAGACGATCCGCCTGATAGGTGCCGAAGCTCAGTATGCAAATCCCCATTAAAATACATACAGCAAAAGGCGCACAGAGCAGCAAAACCCCTACCCACCGTTTCGTTCCATACCAGCCTTTTATTACGGCAAATCCCAACATGACAAGGCTGCCGAACATCCACAGCTTGGCGGCACCGCCAAAGGGCGCTCCCTGACTGCATAAAATCACAATTCCAAAGCCTGCTGCCATCCAGGCAAGCGCTTTGAAAATTCCGCGGATTTTCTGATTCCGATAATAATACACAATTCCCCCATAGGACACCACCAACAACATGATAAACCAACCATACCGTTTTGTCCCATTGATCCGCGGTGTAACCAGTCCGATCACCGCTCCCAGCAGAGTCATGATGCACCAGATCGTCCTGGGATATTTTCCCAGAATCGTATAATCCAGATAACAGATCAAAACCATCAGCGCCATTCCTACGGCAGTGCTTTTTATATAGGTAGAAAGATGATTCTGTTCTATGGCAATGCCCTGACGATTCATCACAGCCTGAACCAAAAGACCTGCTGCTGCCAGCGCCAGTATGATGCCGAAGGTCTTCCAGTCCATCTTCGGCCGATGTACCCGATCCAGAGATGTCCCGATTTCAATTGGATCGCCCATCTGTTTCACCGCCATGAGTTCCGCTTTTTCTTCCTCCATGCCTTCCTGCAGGTAAGCTTCCTTCTGATCCTCAATGTGAGCAATCAGTTCTTCTTCCACCACAGACCGCATTGCCTTGCAGCGCATCTGCTCTGTGCAGGTTTTTATAAATTCCTCAGATGCTGCCATACACAACACCTCCGATCACCTGTGAAACCGCACCGGCATAAGTATTCCACTCCTCTTTCTTCTGCTTTAACACTTTGCGTCCTTCCTTCGTGATGCTGTAATACTTGCGCACCTTTCCATTTGCCTCCTGCTCATAAACGCTCAGGAACTGCTTCTCCTCCAGCCCGTGCAAAAGCGGATACAGCGTGCCTGCTTTCAGTTCAAATACATTCTGGGACTTTTCCCGCAGACGCTCAATCATTTCGTAACCATACATGTCCTTTTCCTCCAGCAGACTCAGAAGCAGCATCGTCATACTGCCGGAAACGAGACTTTTCTCCAATGCCATTTTGTATTCCTCCTTACCGCCAATCATATATAGGTTATCTATATATCTTATGTTTGAATTATATATCGATTATCTATATATGTCAACGATAAAATTCATTCATTTCTTCGGTGTCAGGCCATACAACGTGAAAACCGGAGGCCTGTCACCTCCGGTTTCCTTCCACTTCCACAAAGCTGCCGATGCCATCGCGCCCCCGCTTCTTTTTGACAATGATCTTCTGATCAATTCGTTCTTTCAACTCACCTACGTGAGAAATGATTCCCACCATGCGGTTGCCTTCCGTCAGTCCTTCCAGCGCTTTCACCGCCTGGTTTAAGGATTCCTCATCCAGAGAACCGAATCCTTCATCCACAAACATGGTATCCAGACGGATGCCGCCTGCACCGGACTGAATTTCATCTGACAATCCCAGCGCCAGTGACAGGGAGGCCTGAAAGGATTCGCCGCCGGAAAGCGTTCTCACACTGCGCAGAGTACCGTTATAATGGTCAACCACATCCAGTTCCAGCCCTGCTTTGTTTTTATTGTCGCCTTCCTCCTGGCGTTTCAGCTCATACTGACCGCCGCTCATGGTTAAAAGTCTCAGATTGGCCCTGCGCAGAATCCGATCAAAATACGTCATCTGAATATAAGTTTCCAGCTCAATTTTTCGCTTGCCCGACAGCGTTCCGTTGGCAGTGTCGGAAAGCGCCCTGATTCTCACATATTCTTCCTCCACCAGCTTTAAAGTTTCCTGCCTGTCGCTGACCTGATCATAAATCTGCCGGTTCTGTTTTGTCTGTGCGTATAGCTCAGACTGCTGTGCTGACAGCTGCATCTTTTCTTCTTCCAACAGCTGCTGCTTTTGTATAAGCTCCTCTTCGCTGAAGTCCCCCATATCCTTTATCTGATTTTGCAGCGCCTCTATGGCCGCCGTAAGTGCGGCAACCTTTCTCTGACAGTTCTGATAGAGGATCTGGACATCCTGTTTTGCCTGCTCAAGCTGCTGATCCCGCTCTTTCCAACCCGATATCTGCGTTCCCAGTTCGCTGCGATGCTGCACGTTAAGCACCTTTTTGCGCTGTTCAATCTGATTTTCCAGTTTTTCATGCTCCGTGGCAAGCCGTGTAAGCATCAGTTCGCTTTTCTGAATTTCTTCCTCCAGCGCCCGAACGCTCCTTTCCTGAACCGGAATCTGCTGTTCCAGCAATGCCCTGCGGGATAATCTGCTGTTATTTTCTTTGATTTTTACCTGCAGCCGTTCCTTACATTCCAGAATTTCGGTCAAAGCCGCTTTTGCGGCTGCTGCTTCCTCTCCCCGTTCCAAAAAGCCGGAACTCTCCTGACCGCTCCATTCTTCCAGCGCAGTCCGAAGCTGGGTCCGCAAAACCTCTCTGCGCCCACAGCCCGCATCAAATTCCTGCTGCTGTCCGGTTTTGTCCTCCTGCAGTTTTTTCTTTTCCTGCTGCAGCTCTTCCAGTTTCCGATCCAACTCTGACAGACGCACTCTGCGCCTGGAAGCAATTTGAAGGTCTTTCTTTGCCTGTTCACATCGAAGCATGAATTCTTCCCAAAGGTTGTCCTCTGCATCCGGAAATTCCTTTTTCAGCCTATCTTCCAGAGCTTCAGTTCTTTTCCCGATCTGGGCTTTTAAAAATCCGGCATCTGCACTCAGCCGCTCTGTTTTTGCCTCAGCCCTGGTCAATTCCT
>JAFUMV010000109.1 GCA_017482485.1 Lachnospiraceae bacterium | reverse complement strand
CAAGGGACTGGTCCCTTGCAGGTTCTTAGGGCAGCGCCCTAAGCCCTCGGAGAGCTTATCGGTGTCAATATCTGCAATTTTCAAGGTTCGAATGAGCCTTTTTCTTTTGGCTCAGTTTTTCATAACTTACTTGACACTACCAAATTTGCGGCAGATCAAATCCGCCTCATGGGAATATGTTAGCAATATTTTACGCAGAACGCATTAGGATATATTGATAATGATGTGATAAACTGCCGGAAGAAGCAGCTGCCGGCAGGGTGATTTTCTGATTTTGGGTGGAAAAAGTGCCGGTGGGGAGAGGAAGATATAAAAAGGGGCTGTGAAATAACCTGATTTGATATGATGATTGAAAAACAGAGCGAAATAACGGAAAGCATGTAAAACTGCATAACTAAATAAAACACTTGTTTCTTCCCAACTTGCTGACCTATTTATTAGAATCTGCTTGCCTTGCGAGAAGAACTTGTGATATACTCATTTTATATTATCAGACATCAAATAGAATAGATTCATTTCTATACAAGATCTTATCCGAATCTGAATGAATCCACAGGATTTAGAATTCCGCTTTTCAGCAAAGAATTCAAAAGTGTAACACATTTGTTTTGTATTTTTGAATAAGAAGAGGGTGATTTTATCACATTTACGTTTGCATGTAGCCGACATGATGTCGCCTGCGTGACGTTGCAGTGAAAATGTGAAATAGGTAAAGGAAACAGTGTAATATATTGCTTTGAAAGGAATATGAATCAATATGAATGACAACACCATTCAGTGGCATCCTGCCTTTTGTGCAGCGTTTCAGATTGAGCTGGAGCAGGATAATGACAAGCTGGAATTCATTATGGAATATCAGCTGTCCAAAAAGCCGATGAGCATTGACCTGTTGGTCATCAAGAAGGATGAGGCGGATCAGGTTTCAAAAAATATCGGTAATATTTTCAGAAAACATAATATTGTACAGTATAAATCGCCGGAGGACTATTTGAGTATTAGGGCCTTTTATAAAACCTACGGATATGCCTGTTTTTACATGGCGGATGCGGAATCGAAGGAACCGATCTTGCCGGAAGACATTACTCTTACCTATGTCTGCAATCGGTATCCGGGAAAACTGATGAAATATCTTCGGGAGAAAAAGAAGCTTTCCGTGAAAAAACACGACGAAGGGATCTACTATCTGGAAGGAGATCAGTTTGCAATTCAGATTATTATTACACATGAATTGTCCGAGAAAGAAAATTACTGGCTGCAGAAGCTGAGACCGGATTTGAAATCAGGTGGAGAAATCAGGGAATTTATGAAAAAATATACGCCGTATAAAACATCCAGCTTGTATCAGGCAGTTGCAGATGTGGTATTGCGTGCAAATAAAGAAGAAGTGGAGGAAGAGAAGAAAATGTGCAGTGCATTGTATGAAATTTTTGCAGATGAATTGGAAGAGGCTAAGAAAAAAGGAAATGAAGCCGGAATGCAGCAGGGAATGCAGCAGGGAATGCAGCAGGGAATTCAGACAGGAATAAAGGCGCTAATTCTTGATAATTTGCAGGAGAATAAATCCAGGGAGAAAATCATTGGAAAGTTGGTCAAGCTCTTTGAGCTTTCAACGCAGGAGGCAGAGGAATATTACCGGAAGTATGCAGTATAGATTTAAGCCGATGCGCAGGCTGCACTGTTACCGACTAGCGCCATCACTATCTGAAAAGAAGTATTTCAAAAGAAGCTGAAAAGAATATAGAAAAAAGAAACTGAAAAGAATGTAGAAAAAGGTTGCAATAATGTGAAAAGTAAATTATACTTAATTCATTGCCTCAAAACTTTAAAATGGTAAAGCGATAACTTGTTACCGTGCTGTTATGAGAGGGTCTTATGTTACTGTTCATTGGTGCCGTGCATCGCAAAGTGAACAGCAACCATTTTATGAATGAGCGGGAGGATTTTGTATGTTTAAGAAAAAGGCGGAAGGGGAAGTACGCGAAATCAAGCCTATCAATCCGATGATCATTTTGGCATGTATCATCCTGGTGGCAGCGATTGCAACCTATATTGTTCCGGCGGGAGCTTTTGAGAGAGTTGCGGTAGAGGGCAGCGAATATGAGATGGTGGTAGCAGATTCCTATCATCGGGTTGAAAATCAGCCGATCGGTATTTTTGATATGTTTAAGGCACTGACTCTGGGACTGCAGGATGCGGCATATATTATTTTCTTTTTGATGATTCTGGGCGGCACGTTCAAGATCGTGGAAGAGACCGGCGCGCTGCATGCAGGTATCAGCAATATGCTGAAATTGACGGCCGGAAAGGAGTTAATTCTGGTGCCGGCCTGTCTGATCGTTTTTTCAGGAATCTCAGCGTTGGCGGCATGTTGTGAGGAATATCTGGCATTTTTGCCGTTGATGTACATCGTATGTATGGCATGCGGATTCGATTCCATCCTGTCTGTGGCGCTGCTTATGTGTTCCTCGGCAGTAGGATATGCGGGCGGTATGACCAATGCCTTTACGGTAGGTGTGGCACAGACGATCGCCCAGCTGCCCATGTTTTCCGGTATCGGATACAGAACAATTGTATGGATTGCTCTGTTGATTCCGACAATCATTTACATGATGGTCTATGCCAGAAAAATTGTCAAAGATCCCGAAAAGGCATACAACTACGGTATCGATAAGAAATATAGAGCTGAGATGGATTTTGCGGCAATCGAAAATGTGGAAAAAATCACCACAAGACAGAAGCTGGTGCTTCTGATTTTCTTTGGCTCCTTTATCTTTGTAGCTTTCAGCGTTATCAAATGGGGATTTTACATTGATGAAATGGCGGCCATTTTCCTGATCGTGGGTCTTCTCTGTGCGGTCATTGGCAAAATGAAGCCTGACAAAGTTGCAGACAGCTTCCTGGAGGGCACCAAGGATATGGTATGGGCCGGGCTGATCATCGGCATGTGCTATACTGTAACCAATATATTACAGGATGCACAGATCATGGATACGCTGGTAAACGGCATGGGCAATATCTTAAGAGGAATGTCTACCACAGTATCTGCATGTGGTATGTTCGTTTTGCAGGATCTTTTGAATTTCCTCATCCCTTCCGGTTCCGGACAGGCGGCGGTTACCATGCCTTTCATGGCACCTCTGTCCGATATTCTGGGGCTTACCAGACAGATTGCGGTCTTAGCGTTTCAGCTGGGTGATGCGTTTACGAACGTTGTTACGCCCACCAGTGGTGAACTGATGGCAGCGTTGGCGATCTGTCATATTCCGTACAGCAAATGGTTTAAGTTTATGGGTCCTCTGTGGGGAATCTGGTGCGTGATTGCGTGTGTGATGCTTATCATTGCGACAATGATCGGTTATTGTTAGTGCCGGCAGACAGATGGCTGAAAAGACATCTGTCCGTCGATGATTAGCGGGCAAAATTTTCTACAAATCAATTTGCCGGAGATAATAATGTTTGAGTTGGAAAAAGAACGTGTATTTTACTATTTTGAAAAAATCAGCAGCATTCCCAGAGAGTCGGGGAATGAAAAAGCTGTCAGCGACTGGGTTTTAAGCTGGACAAAAACACTTGGATTGGAGGCTGCACAGGATGCAGCCTTTAATCTGGTTATCAGAAAAAAAGCATCTGCCGGATATGAAACTGCAGCGCCTGTGATTCTGCAGGCTCATATGGATATGGTTTGTGAGAAAACACCGGAAAGCAGCCATGATTTTACGAAAGATCCGATACTTTTGAAGGTAGAAAATGACTGGCTGACCAGCGCCTGCAAAACTTCGCTGGGAGCTGATAATGGTATCGGAATGGCATGTGCGATGGCAATTCTGGAAGATGATTCGCTGGCCCATCCGCCGTTGGAAGTGATTTTTACGGTGGAAGAGGAGACAACGTTTAAGGGTGCAAATTCAATTTCACCGGAACTGTTTTACAGTAAGAGGATGATTAATCTGGATCATGCCGATGAAAAAGAGCTGATTGCAGGCAGCTGCGGCGGAACAGGTGTGATGTTTACACTGCCTCTTTCATGGGAAAAATGTGAAAACAGTGAACTGGGGAAAAATGAAAACGCTGGATATGAGGCGTACGAGATCAAAGTCTGCGGTTTAAAGGGCGGACACTCCGGAGAGGATATTCATCGCGGCAGAGGGAATGCCATCCAGCTTCTGTTTCGCGTGTTACAGGAAATTGTTTCTGTTGGAGGAAAGGTGATTTCTGTTTATGGGGGCACGAACCGGCTGGCAATTTCGAGAGAGGCACAGGCGATGGTACTGATAAATGACAGGCAGGCGGCAGAAGAAAAGATAACAGCAATGAAAGCGGTTTTTCAAAAAGAATTCGGAAAATCCGCACCAGATCTGGACGTGATGATGGAAAGTGCCGTCACAAAGATTTCGGAAAATGAAAGGATCTGTTACCTGAAAGATAGTGAGTTTGAAAAGATGGCTGCTGTCGTCAGGCTTTTTCCGGATGGGATTATCAGCATGAGCGGAGACTTTCCGGGACAGGTGGATAGCTCCAACAATCTGGGAATAATCCGGGCTTTTCCGGAAACGGGAGAACTTCAGGTCATCAGCGAAATCAGGGGTTTGTATCGTACCATGGTGGAGGATACAAAGTCCAGAATCGAGATGTTGGGAAGTTTATTTGGTGCGAAAGTGGAATACTTTGCAGGATATGTATCCTGGGAATATGCGCAGGATTCTTGTCTGAGAAAAACGGCCCTGGATGTATATAAAAAAATGTTTGGGGAAGAAATGAAGGTTTCTACGGTACATGCCGGACTGGAGGGCGGTATGTTCACAGAAAAGGAACCGGAGATGGACATCATTTCCATTGGTCCTTCCTGTCAGTATTTTCATTCCCCGATGGAGCGGGTCAGCATTCGATCGGTAAAAAAATTTTATGGATTTTTAACGGCACTTTTGGCCAAGCTGAAATAAGAAATGGGCGCAGAGATCTTAATTTGAAAGAACTCTGCGCTTTTTTATGTTATCAGCTGTGTAGCGAATTCGGGTGTCTGCAGCATTTGGAAGGATTATAAGCAGGAGTCCGATTCAGAAAAACAGCAGTCTGGTGCTTGACTTTTATTTTGTGGGATTGGATAATAGAATTATGGATATTATCCGGTCACTTCGTGGGGCAGAAGGAGGAAGGCATGATTTACCAGAAAGAGGGAAAACTGATTCGGACATTTGAAGGCGAGAGAATGCAGATTGAGGCTTGGGGAGAGAACAGTCTTCGTGTCAGGGTGACCAGACTTCATGATTTTGTAAAGGAAGACTGGGCACTGCTGGAACCAAAAAAGGTGGAAGCCAGGATTCATATTTTTGACAAAGAAGAGAAAGAGGACACCATGAAGGTGAACGCCCAGGAACGTGTTGTGGATAACGGTGCCGAGATGATAAACGGGAAACTTCATTTGACACTCACCAAAGAGGGGAAAATGATTTTTTCCAATTCGGCGGGGAAAATTCTGTTGTCAGAATATGAATGTGACAGGCATTCCAGTCTTGGAATCAGAAGCCGGGAATTGAAATGTAATTCAGGAGACAGTTTTAAGGCGAGCGTAAAATGGAATTCTCTTCCGGATGAAAAACTGTTCGGGATGGGGCAGTATCAGAACGGGATTTTTAACCTGAAAGGAAGTTTTCTCGAACTGGCGCAGAGAAATTCTCAGGCCAGCATTCCTTTTGTTTATTCCAGCAGCGGGTATGGATTTTTCTGGAACAATCCCGCGGTAGGGCGCGCTTCATTTGGATACAACATGACTGAGTGGGAAGCTTACAGTACAAAGCAGATAGATTTCTGGGTGACTGCAGGAGACAGCCCAGAAGAAATCCTGAAAAATTATATGGAAGTAACAGGAAAACCGCCGGTTATGCCGGAGCATGGTCTTGGATTCTGGCAGTGTAAGCTGCGGTATCGTACGCAGGAGGAACTGTTGAACGTGGCCAGAGAGTATCACCGCAGAAACATTCCTCTGGATGTGATTATAGCGGACTTTTTTCATTGGACGCTGGAGGGAACCTGGGCATTCGATCCTCAGTATTGGCCTGATCCGGCTGCGATGGTAAAAGAACTGGAAAGTATGGGAACCAAACTGATGGTCTCCGTATGGCCGACTGTTTCCGTGCATTCTCCAAATTATCAGGAAATGAAGGAGCTTGGTTATCTGGTGACTGCGGAAAACGGCGTGAAGATCAACATGCTCATGATTGATCCTACTTCCTTTACCGATGTGACCAATCCTGATGCCAGAGAGTATCTTTGGAAAAAGATCCGGGAAAATTATGTAAAAAACGGCATCACGGATTTTTGGCTGGATGTGGCGGAACCGGAATACTCCAGCTATGATTTTGAAAACTATCGTTATTACGCGGGAGCTGCCATGGAAGTGGGAAATGAATATCCGGTTCTTTACACCAGGACTTTCTTTGACGGACTGAAAAAAGAAAATGTGAATGCAGTGAATCTGGTTCGCTGCGCCTGGGCAGGCAGCCAGAAATATGGTGCGCTGGTGTGGTCCGGTGATATTCCTTCCACCTTTGAATCCTTCCGCACACAGATCATCTGCGGTCTGCAGATGGCCATGGCAGGCATTCCCTGGTGGACTACCGATATCGGCGGTTTTCATGACGGAGACAATCGGGATCCGAAATTTCATGAACTGTTGATTCGCTGGTTTCAGTATGGAGCCTTTTGTCCGGTCATGCGCCTGCACGGCAACAGAAATCCGCAGCTTGGAGCGCTGAGCACGGTGGGCGGCGGACGCTGCGGCAGCGGAGCAGACAATGAAATCTGGTCCTATGGTGAAGAAAATTATGAGATCATGAAATACTATATCGAATTAAGAAACAGACTCAAGCCCTATATCAGAGAGCTGATGGAGGATGTGAATAAAAACGGCGGTTCCGTGATCAGGCCTCTGTTTTATCATTATTTTGAAGATTCTGATGCCTGGGAAATCAAGGACCAGTTTTTATTCGGAGATGCCATTTTGGTTTGTCCTGTGACAAAATACGGCGAGCGGAAAAGAAAACTCTACCTCCCAAAAGGAACTGTATGGCTGGATGCAAACAGTGATACCGTATATGAGGGGGGACAAACTATCGTATGTGAAGCTCCGCTTAAGCGGATGCCGGTATTTATCAGAGAAGAAAACAAAGAGCTGAAAAAGCTTTTTGTCTAAGGGTTCTTTATGCAAATGAACAGGGAAAACAGCGCAAAAAAAGAAATCGCAGTTGCGATTTCTTTTTTGGCTATCGGAAAGTTCTCCGATTATTCATTGCATTTTAAAATGTCTTTATAGAAAGCATCCATCTCTTCCTGAGATTCGAAAGTTGCTACATACATCTGATTGCCCATGGCACCGGAAAGAACATCGGGAATTCGATCCACCATCTTCATGTTAGCACCGTATTTTTCCATGATATTTGCATGGCTCATAGAGAAATCCTTGCCGTCACGACGGCCTGCAAATGCGCAGTAAGCATGCTGTCCTACAGGCATCGTGGAACGATCAAAGGCGATCATATCTGCCCAGATCTTGTAAACATCGGTGCTGTGTGCAAAATCAATCATATCGGGAGTAAAGCCGCCGGAGGGACGCATATTCACTTCCAGCGCGATAATATCGCCTTTTTTGCCAAGGCCTTCATGATCGCTTAACAGACGGAAAAATTCAAAGTGTACGAAACGGCTTTTGACGCCAAAACTCTTTAAGGTTGCACGACCTGCCTTACGGGTATCCTCGGGCAGATTTTTCAGAATATAGTAAATGGAATTATCATTTTCATTCACGATATCCATGATGGACATAGGGGTAACGTTGCCGGTTTCAAACATGGGCTCACCGTTGGAATCCACGATGGCATCATAGGAATTTACTTCACCATCGATAAATTCTTCCATGATGTATTGGGTGTTGGGCCATTTAAGTTCAAAGAAGTTCTTCATATCTTCATCGTTTTTAATTTTGAAAGTATGAGAAGCACCTACACCGTTGTCGGGTTTTGCAACGACAGGGTAGTTAACTTCCTTTACAAAGGCGAGACAGTTTTCAAGATTATCGACCATATGATAGCGTGCAACAGGTATACCGGCCTTGGTGTAATATTCCTTCATCCTGGATTTGAATTTAATATGAGGAATGTCAGAGGCCTGGAAACCGGTGGGAATGTTGAAATCAGTGCGCAGCTTTGCGTCTCTCTCCAGCCAGTATTCATTATTGGACTCCAGCCAGTCGATGCGGCCGTGCTTGAAAATGAAGAAAGCAACAGCGCGGTAAACTTCGTCATCGTTTTCAAGATTGCTCACCTTATAATATTCATTCAGGCTGTTTTTTAAATCGGGACTCAGCTCCTCATAAGGCTGGTCGCCAATGCCAAGAACGTTGAGACCGTTTTTCTTTAATTCACGGCAGAACATCCAGTAATTGGTAGGAAAATTAGGTGAAATAAAAATAAAGTTTTTCATTGAGATCCCCTCTCTTTGGTATTTAGTATAATATTTAATCAGCTAAACAGGGTGAAATCTGTTGGCCGAAAATTGATGAATTAATCTTTATTTCTGATCAAGCAGCCAGGGCAGGAAGTAAACCACCTGTTTATACCACCAGGGCCAATCATGGGCACAGTCATAACCCCAGAAATCTACCCAGGCATTGATTCCTTTGTTGCGGAGTATCGCATCCATCTGTCTGGTGGATTCAGGCATTTCCCAGGGGCCCAGACCAACGCAGATGGCAGCTTTCTTTGCATTGTACTGCTCAATAAAGGGATGATCGGCAGGCATATTCGCCAGATAATGAACCGGAGAGTTCCTGTAAACAAGATCATCCATGTAGGAACCGAAGCCGTATTCCGATGTATAAATACCGCTCAGCGCCAGCAGTCTGTCAAACAGATCAGGGAAACGGAAGTAGAGATTCGCCGCATGAGTTGCGCCCAGGCTGCAGCCGAACACCATGATTCCGGGATAGCCTGTCCAGCCGTTTCTCTCATTTACCATCTCGCGCATAAAAGGAACCATTTCACCTGTTATGTAGTTGATCCACTGTTCGTAGCGGCCGATTCGCCATTGCGCGTTGCCCCAGAAATCAGACCAGGTTTCTTTATCGATTGTGTCGATGGAAAAGACCATGATCTGGCCGGACTCGATCCAGGGTGCAAATACATCGATCATTTTGTAATTTTCAAAATCAAAAAAACGTCCGTCCTGACAGGGGATGAAAAGAAGCGGTCTGCCTGCATGGCCGTAAACTTTGCACTCCATTTCTCTGTCAAGAGAAGGGCTGTAATTTTTAAAGTATTGTATTTCCATATTGAAATTCCTCCTTAGCGGTAGCCTTCATAAAGCAGTGTTTCCATAAAAAACGGAATCTGTTTTTCCCAGCAGGCTTCGCAGTGATCGCCATTGGGAACGATGCGGCTGTTGATGAAAACCTTCTTCTCCATTAAAAGAGAAGTGACTTTGGCAAACTGTCTTTGCATAATCGGATGAAAACTGATTTCTCTGGAACCATAATCCATGTAAATGGTGGTCTGGGGATGCAGTCTGCTGTCCTCAATCAGCTGATTGATCTTGCGCGTGTTGGTCCAGATAGAAGGAGAGAGGGCCGCTGCACCTGAAAATACATGATTATACTTCAGAATTGCATAAAGGCTCATCAGTCCGCCCATGGAACTGCCTGCGATAAAGGTATTGCTTCTGTCCGGCAGAGTGCGGTAATTCTGGTCAATTTCATTTTTGAAAACATTAACCAGCCATTCCATTGTTGTCTCACCGAGCCCTTCCACTTCTCCGATGTGGGGATCCTTAAAGTCGAAAGGGGAGTATTCTTTGAGACGCCCATTATCCGGGCTGTGATTACATTCCACCGCAGCAATGATCATCTGGGTCTGCGTGTAATCCATGTACTCTTTCATGCCCCAGCATTTGCCGTAGGTGGCATCGCAGTTGAAAAAAACATTATGACCGTCAAACATGTATAGAACCGGATAACGCTTATTGTAATCGTAATGATAGGAGTCCGGCAGATAAATATAAGCAAATCTTTCTTCCAGTCCTGTGGGTGCAGGAAAGGTGACTTTCCATTTCTTAACCATGATTGCTCCATTCTGTGCATTTATATTTGCATTGCACCCGCAGGAACGCAGGCTGCAGTGCAGCAGGTGCACGCTGATTGTTCAGCTGTAGTCAATAGCTGTATGCAGATTTATCAACGAACAGTGAAAATCTGGATTCATTATAGTACAGATAATCTGAAATGACAAGAGTTGTATCGAGTTAAAGTGATAAAGTAGACGGCTTAAACATGCACCTGAGCGTTCCCGGAAAACTGCGTCAACGACAAAAGCGCAAAAAAGCGCCGACAGCGCGCCCTGACCGCAGTATCGGGGGATATACAGATTTTTTCTTATAAAATGCCCCCAAAGAGCATATTGTGATCGGTTTCGATGCTTTCGGAGGGTATATACATCCAAATTTCTCAGAAATACCCCGTATTTATATGCTTTCCGGGGCATTTTCAGAAAATATGCTTCTATATACCCTCATACATGCATTTTTGAACCTTTTTTGCATGAAATCGGGGTATTTTCAGCAGTTTTGAACGTATATACCCCGGCAGAGTAAACAAGCCGAATGAAAAGCTGAAGATGAGTTACGTTACGGTTCACTCCGTTTCCGGTGACCGAGTTACCGCAGAAAAACAGTTTCGGAGTGTTGACAAGTACAAAAAAGAAAACTATAATATTTAGGATTATGTAGATTAAGAAAAACCTGCAGGTTTGGAGGAAGAGATACGTGAAAACTTATGGTGTTAACGAATTAAGAAGAATGTTCCTCGAATTTTTCGAAAGCAAGGGACATCTTGCAATGAAGAGCTTTTCGCTGGTTCCGCACAATGATAACAGTTTGCTTTTAATTAACTCCGGCATGGCACCTTTAAAACCTTATTTTACAGGACAGGAAATCCCTCCCAGAAGAAGAGTGACTACCTGTCAGAAGTGTATCCGTACCGGTGATATTGAGAATATCGGCAAGACTGCACGCCACGGCACATTTTTTGAAATGCTTGGAAACTTCTCTTTTGGCGATTATTTTAAGCATGAAGCAATTGCGTGGAGCTGGGAATTTCTGACAGAAGTGGTTGGCCTGGATCCCGAAAGACTTTATCCTTCTGTTTATGAGAATGATGATGAAGCATTCGATATCTGGAATAAGGAAATCGGAATTGCACCTGAACGCATTTTCCGTTTTGGAAAAGAAGACAATTTCTGGGAGCATGGCAGCGGTCCCTGCGGTCCCTGTTCTGAAATTTATTATGACCGCGGTGAGAAGTACGGCTGCGGCAAACCCGGCTGTACCGTAGGCTGTGACTGTGATCGTTACATCGAAGTATGGAATAACGTATTCACACAGTTTGACAACGATGGACACGGCAATTATACAGAACTGGTTCAGAAGAACATCGATACCGGTATGGGACTGGAAAGACTTGCAACCGTTGTACAGGATGTGGATTCTATTTTTGATGTAGATACCATTTATGCGCTGAGAAACCGTGTATGTGAGCTGGCAGGCAAGGAATATCACAAAGAGCATGACTGGGATGTTTCCATCCGTATTGTGACAGACCACATCCGCAGCGCAACATTCATGATTTCCGATGGTATTCTGCCCTCCAATGAAGGCAGAGGCTATGTGCTTCGCCGTATCATCCGTCGTGCAGCACGTCATGGAAAACTTTTGGGAATTGAAGGACAGTTCCTTGCAAACTTAAGTAAAACTGTGATTGAAGGCAGCAAAGACGGTTATCCGGAGCTGGATGAGAAGAAGGATTTCATTTTCAACGTGCTGACGCAGGAAGAAAATAAATTCAGCAAGACCATCGATCAGGGACTTGCAATTCTGGCTGATATGGAAGAAAAGATGACGCAGCAGAAAACCACCGTTCTGGCAGGTGAGGATGCATTCCGCCTGTATGATACCTATGGATTCCCGCTGGATCTGACCAAGGAAATTCTGGAAGAGAAGAATTTCACCATTGATGAAGACGGCTTTAATGCAGCGATGACAAAGCAGAAAGAGACAGCGAGAAAGGCCCGCAAGGTTACCAACTACATGGGCGCTGATGTGACTGTTTATGAATCCATCGATCCTGCCATCACCTCCGTTTTCGTTGGCTATGATCATCTGACTTATGATTCTAAAATCAACGCAATGACCACAGATTCCGATGTGGTAGAAGCTCTGACAGACGGTGAAAACGGAACCATTATTGTGGAAGAAACTCCTTTCTACGCTACTATGGGCGGTCAGGAAGGCGATAAAGGTGTGATTACCTGTGCTGATGGTGAATTCGTTGTGGAGGATACCATCAAGTTAAAAGGCGGTAAGGTAGGACATGTGGGGCATGTGACCAGAGGTATGTTCAAACTGGGCGATACTGTAACTTTAAGCGTGGACGAAGCAAACCGTAAGGCAACCTGTAAGAACCACAGCGCAACGCATCTGCTTCAGAAAGCGCTGCGTGAAGTTCTGGGAACCCACGTAGAACAGCAGGGTTCCATGAACAATGCAGACAGACTGCGTTTTGACTTCTCTCACTTCTCCGCAATGACAGCTGAAGAACTGGCAGAAGTTGAGAAAAAGGTTAACGACAAGATCGCAGAAGATCTGGTGATTGAAACCAAAGTCATGACCATCGAGGAAGCCAAGAAAACCGGCGCTATGGCGCTGTTTGGTGAAAAATATGGCGATTCCGTGCGCGTGGTATGCATGGGTGACTACTCAAAGGAACTTTGCGGCGGTACCCATATCGGAAATACCGGCGCAATTCAGGCCTTCAAGATTCTCTCCGAAAGCGGTGTGGCAGCCGGTGTAAGAAGAATCGAAGCCCTGACCGGAGCAAACGTATTTGCATATTATAACGATCTGGAGAAGAAGATCGAAGAGGCAGCGAAGACTGTGAAAGCAACACCTGCAACTCTGCAGGAGAAGCTGGAGCATCTGATGGCTGAAATGAAAGCGCTCCAGAGTGAAAATGAGTCCTTAAAGAGCAAAGCGGCAAAAGAAGCGCTGGGCGATGTTATGGACAAGGTTGTAGAAATCAAAGGCGTGAAGCTGTTAGCGGCAAGCGCGGATGATGTGGACATGAACGGTCTGCGTGAACTGGGCGACCAGTTAAAAGAAAAGCTGGGAGAAGGCGTTGTTGTTTTAGCTTCTGCCAAGGACGGCAAGGTGAATCTGATTGCAATGGCAACCGACGGGGCAATGAAGAGCGGCGCACATGCAGGCAACCTGATTAAGGGAATCGCGAAGCTTGTCGGCGGCGGCGGCGGCGGACGCCCTAACATGGCGCAGGCCGGCGGTAAGAACCCCGAAGGTATCAATGCAGCGATTGCAGAAGCGGCAAAGGTACTGGAAGGACAGCTGAATGAAATCTGACATATAAAAAATCCATTTTTTTGAAAAAAACTGTTGACGAATCCACGATTTTTGCTATAATGGTTAATGTGCATGGGGCAAGTTGCCTTAATGCGCTAAAAACCCAATCAGTCGTGAAACGAGAAGGGACTGAAGGGAGGTCAGGTGTGAGCATATGTCTAACATTATCGTAAAAGAAAATGAGACTTTAGATAGCGCTCTGCGTCGTTTCAAGAGAAGTTGTGCGAAAGCAGGTATCCAGCAGGAGATCCGCAAGAGAGAACACTACGAGAAACCCAGCGTAAAGCGTAAGAAAAAATCTGAAGCAGCTAGAAAACGCAAATATAATTAATAGCATAAGTCCCTGAGGAATAAT
>JAFUMV010000108.1 GCA_017482485.1 Lachnospiraceae bacterium | reverse complement strand
TATTTTTCAAAAAATGCACTTTTCTTCAAATCCACTGAACTCCATCAGCCATCCGGCCAGGGCCCTGTACCGAACGCCGCCACTGCCGTGAACAGAAGCATTAAGGGAACACTTCCAAGGTACGCTGCCAGAATTACCAGCGCCAAGATCAGCGGAATATTGACTGCCCAGGAGAACATCGGATATAACTCCTCATTCAGCAGGACATAGATCATATAATACAAGCCCATATTGATCATCGCCCCGTAAATATGCGGCCCAGAAAAAATGAAGAAAAGACGAGGCGGCCGGAGTAACCGGCCGCCCTGGCTATACATACAGACTGCGTTCTTCCTGTGGGATTTCCAGAACATCCATTGCCTGCTCTGCAGTCAATTTCAGATGTTTGATCAGCTTTTTAATATTCTTGCTGAATTCCTGTCTGATAACATCACGAGTTACCTGCTGTGTTACCCGCTGTGTTACCCGCTGTGTTACTTGCTGTGTTACCTGCTGTGTTACCT
Organism: Lachnospiraceae bacterium; assembly: GCA_017482485.1. Lineage (GTDB taxonomy): Bacteria > Bacillota > Clostridia > Lachnospirales > Lachnospiraceae > Gallintestinimicrobium. Next base: position 2,828 of record JAFUMV010000108.1, on the reverse strand, counting down.
GCTGTGTTACCTGCTGTGTTACCTGCTGTGTTACCTCCGTCGCCACTAACTGTGCCTTTTCTTCCACCATTGCCAGCGCTCTCTTCTCCGCTGCTGCATTGATTTCTTCCTGATACAATTCTCTCAACGCATCACACATCATATCTTCTTCCTCCTTGAATATTTCTCTATTTGCACGGACAATCATATCCATGAGTGACCGGTACAGTTTATCCTTTTCATGTTTTTTAAACTCCGCAATGATCTCCCTGACGGTTTCTGGATCCTTTATATCATTGGTCAGATTCTTCAGCCAGAAATTCTTTTCCTTCGTCAGTTTCGAGGTGACAATAAGCTGCATATCAAATCTGTCGCCCTTGATATAGTAGATCCCCGCCTCTTTCTCTTCGATCTGCAGACCTTCCTTCTGCAAATGCTTTACAAAACTACGGGGAAACCTTCTGCAGACGAAAGATATTGTAATCTCGCTTGTCTTAATCTCATCCACTGTTCTCGTATCCGATTTATAAAAGCATGCATAAGCATAAACTTTATAATAATCGTCAATACACAAATAATCCTCCGGGCCTTTAAATTCCACAATATTATGCGTTTTGAAAATCTGCCCGATATTCTTTTTAATCGGAATATTGGGGTCTTTTTTAATGATCAGTACATCGATCTCCTTCGGCTTTGTTCCCAGCTGATGTTCATTCTCAAATAACAGCCGTCTTCTCTCCCACTGCAGCTCCACCTGCATTCCTGCAAAAAAAGCCGGATGCCACTGCAAGATAGTGGTTTCCATGGTATTTGCTTCCATAAGTCCTCCTGTTCAGTTGTCAGGAGTCAATACTTATAGAAAACTCCTGCTAAAAATGTGATTTAAAGCATGAATTTTCCGATTAGAACAGATTTTTGAAAATCTGTTGTTGATGAAATAAAGAATACGAAACCGGGATCTCGCATCAGAATCAAACTAAGAAAAGTATGCTTTTTATCATAATAGCATACTTTTCAGAGAAGTGCAACCACAAAATTGCAGATTCATATTATTTTTTACGCCGCCAGCATCCACGCCCCCAGCAGCACCGCCAGAAAAATTAAATTCCACACAGTAAAGCTGCGAATATATGCTCCCCTGTTACATTTATCACTTTTTGCAATAAACTTATAAGAAATCAGGCTGGCCATGGATGCGATCAAGGTTCCCAGACCGCCCAGGTTCGTACCGATGATCAAATCCCGGATATTGTCCGTAAAGCCGGACAGAAGCAGTGCCGCAGGCACATTGCTGATGACCTGGCTGGCCACCACGCTTGTCAGCACTTCATTTCCCTCGATGACATCCGCCAGAAACCCATTAAATACCGGCACACTGCCCATATGTCCGATAAATATAAAGAATCCCAAAAAAGTAAACAATAGTGCGTAATCGATCCTGGCAAATAATCGTCTGTCAAAAAGCGCAAGTGCAAGCACCACGATGCCCAGCGCCACCGAATAGGGAATCACTCTGACCACCACCAGCAGGCTGACCCCGAACAAGATCACGTATCGGAGGATCGCTTTCTCTTTTCCCGCAAGACTGGTTTCTGCTGCAAAAGAAACGCTGATGGTATTAAAGGTATTCTGATTCTTTTCTCTTCGGTTTCTCAAAAGGTTCCCGCGTACAGGGAAATGTCTTCTGGCTTCCCCGGATGCCCTTCTGCTGCCCAAAGAAATGCAGTATACCGTCAAAAGTACAAAGGCGACTGCCGCATAAGGCAGCATCAACAACATAAATTCTGTAAAGGAATATCCGGCTTTCCCGTAGAGATACAGATTCTGCGGGTTGCCAATAGGGGTTAACATACTGCCCAGATTGGCTGCAATGGTCTGCATCACAACAACCGGAATAATCAGCCTTTTTTGCAGATCGTCTTCCAAAAGCTGAAGGACGATAAATGTGAACGGAATAAAAGTAATCAGCGCCACATCATTGGTGATCAGCATACTGAAGAAAAAGCACAGCATGACCAGTATATATACCAGGCCAAAGACCCCGGATACTTTTTTTAACAGTTTTTCCGCAATCAGCCGAAATAACCCGATCTCCTGAAAACCTGCCATAACTGCCATCAGGCAGAATAGAATGCTCAATGTTCGGAAATCTATGTACCCCAGATACGCCTCATCCGGGTGCACAAAGAACATGGACGCCACTGCCAGCACCACCGCCACCGTCAGCACAATCTCACTTTTGATAAACTGAACTACTTTTTTCATTTGTATGAAACCCCTTCTCAAATTCCCACGGTGCACCCGGCAGGGAGCACAGCAGACCTATCTAAGCTTAACTCTCCATCAATTCCTTGTAAAGATGTAAATGCACCTTATCATCTGTAATCTCCACCTCCGCCCGGTCCAGCATCATGCCCACCAGCAGCAACTGGGAAGTTTCCCCCGGGTCACCTGCTCCGGCAAGTTCCCAGTAAATATCCTCCAGCCCCTCATTCCTGGGTTCATTCAGATATTCTTTCAGCCGGTGCAGATCATACGCGAAAGCATGCTTATAATTGCTTTCAAAAAGAATCTCCACCTGATTGTCTTTTCTTTTGATATCTGTTTTTATATCATCCGCACCGATTCCAAAAAAGAACATCGTCAGTTCTTCCACGATCTTGCCGATTTTTTTCTCCTCGTGTGTCATTTTCGCAACCTCACTATTCCCCTCATCTATTTATTTTGCTTCCGCTTTTCTGGCTCTCCGGACCTCATAACGCTTGATAAAGCTCTCCAGCAGCGGCACCATAAAGATTGCCACCCAGCCGCAGCTAAAGCCATTATTGTACAGATTTAAGCCCCCGTAC
>JAFUMV010000107.1 GCA_017482485.1 Lachnospiraceae bacterium | reverse complement strand
GTTGGGGCAGAGGTTTGCCTTCACCTTCCTCCAGACCCTACCTCACGGTAACGCCCTTGGTGTTCAGCTATATCCTTCCCACTGCCGGGCGGATTCGGGACTTTCACCCGTTAGAACGTGCGCCCGCCGGGCGCACCAAATTACAGCCGCATCTTACGATTGCGGCTGCTTAAATTCTCACACCTTATTAATGCCGGAAAGCGGGATTTCCACCAGAAAACAGCTTCCCTTTCCGGGTTCGCTGGTCAGACTGACCTGGCCTCCGTAATATGCGGTAATGTGCTTTACAATAGAAAGTCCCAGACCTGTGCCGCCCATTTTTCTGCTTCTGCCCTTGTCCACTCGGAAAAATCGCTCAAATACGCGGACCTGATCCTCTTTTTCGATGCCAACACCATCATCCTTCACTTCGATATATACAGCATCTCTCCCCTGCCAGACTCTTGTCCATACATGGCCTCCGGGATGATTATACTTGATGCCGTTGCTGATCAGATTCAAAAACAGCTCCCGCATCTGCTGTACACTGGCCTGAATGGCGATTTCCTCACTTTCTCCCCAGATAGTCACCTGATAGTTATTCGCCTGCGGCTGCAGAGATTCCAGCACCTCTTTAAGCACCGCCTTCATCTGCACCTTGCTCAGCGTCACTTCCGCATCCTTGCTTTCCAGCCTGGAAATCATGAGGATATCATCAATCAGACTGGTCATATGATCCGTTTCTTTTAAAATACGGCCTAAAAAGTCTTTTCTGGTAGCTTTATCTTTCACAAAATCCTGCGTCAAAAGCTCTGCATAGCCACGCACGGATGTGATCGGCGTTTTCAGTTCATGGGATGCATTGCTGAAAAATTCCTGGCGGATTTTTTTATCTTTTTCCATCTGCTCCATCTGACGTTTCATTTCATCCGAATTCATATTGTTGGTGATGCGTGCCACAACTGTCACGCTGATCACAAAAGCGATCACCACGCCCACCAAAAGAAGCGGCAAGAGCACCATCATGTAGTCCAGCACATTTTTATAAGGAACAGACATCCGGATGATCATCTGTGCGTCTTCCGAAAAAGAGGCCACATACAGCTGGTGAATACCCAGGCTCTGGGAATATCGGGTTGCATAGCCCTTTCCGTCTTTTAATGCCTCTTTTACCTCTTCTCTTTCCAGATGATTTTCCAGCTTATCCACGCTGTCCAGGTCCGTGTCCGCCAGAACATTTCCGTCAGTATCGATAATGGTAAGCCTTGTATCTCCATCCAGTGCATCAGTGTATAAACGTTTCACCTGATCCTGCAGCGGCTTTTCATAATCCAGAGAATAATCCACGACAGAGATCGTTTTCATCATAAATTCAATATTTTCATTCAGCATGTTTTTTCCCAGAAAATAGGAAGAAATCACACTGCTGAGCGCCAGCGCCAACCCCAGGACGACTGCAAAGCGCACTAAAATTGATTTGTTGCGCATATATAACCCCCAAACTGCTTACTCCTGTGGCTGTGTAAATCGATATCCCACACTTCTGACGGTCTTAATATACCGTCCTCCTTCTTCACCAAGCTTCTGGCGCAGTGTTTTGATATGAATATCCAGCGTTCTGGTTTCCACATCCGCTCTCCAGTCCCAAAGCTTATCCAAAAGTTCATCTCTGGATACCACACGATTTCTGTTTTCCACAAGATAAGCCAAAAGTTCATATTCTTTATAGGTCAGCACGGTTTCCCGGCCGGAAACCCTCACTTCCCTCGCTGCCGTGTCAATATAAATAGGTCCGAATTCCAATACCCTGGAAGGTGCTTTCGCCTCTTCTTCCGTCCTGCGCAGCAGAGAGCGCACACGTGCCAGAAGTTCCAGCACGCTGAACGGCTTTGTCATATAATCGTCCGCACCGCCATCCAGCCCTGCAACCTTGTCATATTCCTTATCTTTTGCTGTCAAAACCAGAATGGGCAGTTTTCTCCACTGATCATTCGCGCGGATTCTGCGGATTGCTTCCATTCCATCCATTCCCGGCAGCATCAGATCAAAAATTGCCAACTGAGGTTCTTTTACCTTAAAAGCGCCCAACGCCTCTTCCGCCGTTTCAAACGCCGCTGTCTCATAACCGGAACCATTTAAGGCTACCTGTACCAGGTTTCTGATATTTTCGTCATCTTCTACTATATAGATCATGGTTTTCTCCATTCCGAAGCGATTTGTCGCGAGGTAACGTGCACGAAATCTTTGATTTGGTGCTACGATCACACCCCATTGTGACGCTCCGGCACAATAGGGTGTGTAAAAAAGCAGCTGGCGAGCTGCCTTTTCACACTGGCCTTCTATTTCTTCTCTATAGCATTTTTGAAATGGGCCACGCAATGCGTGACCCACCCCTATCGTCTGCCGACCTTTACGCTATTATTATGCCTGATTGATATCTTCTTTCTGTTCTGCTTCTACTTCTGCTTTTACATAATCCGCAATATTTACGGCATGATCGGCAATTCTTTCCAGATTGCTGATAATATCCAGGAAAATAACGCCGCTTTCAGGTTCGCATTTTCCTTTGGACAGGCGTCTGATATGCTTGTCACGCAGATCATCTTCCAGATTGTCCACGCTCTGTTCCAGAATCTGTACGGATGTTGCACTTTCGATGGAATTGTTCTCTCTCGCTTCCACAGCGATCTGCAGTGCCTGCAGCGTCTGAGCGGCGATCAGATCCAGATCACTCTTCCCTTTTTTGGAGAAAGAAACCTTATCGCGTTCCATGTTTTCTGCCAGCTCCGCAATATTTTCCGCATGATCACCGGCGCGCTCAATGTCACTTACCGTATAGAAAAGGTTCTTCACCTGCTCGTGCTGGATCTCTGTCAGAGACAGGTTATCCACTTCCACCAGGAATGCTGTCAGCACCTTTTCCATTCCGTTAATATCTTTTTCTTTCGCATAAACTTCCCGTGCCTTGTTGCCGCTCTCTTCACGAACAGCTTCCAGCGCCAGTTCCAGATTCAAACATGCTGCACGTCCCATGGCAGCCACTTCCTTCTGAACCGTAGCCAGCGCGAAGGAAGGATTTCCCAAAATACGTCTGTCCAGACGAACAGTGAGTTTTCTTACCGCATCTGTATCGCCCGCACCTGCGCCGACCACTTCATCACCGCCGGGCACAATTACGCCGGAAATAGCAACCAGCTTGTCAGCAAAAGGCAGAAGCAGGAATGTACATGTAACGTTAAAAATTGTATGGAATGCGGAAATCTCCACACTGCTCATGGTAGAACTTCCCCATTCCGGGAAAATCAGGAACAGCACATACATAACCACGCCAAAGATGACTGCACCGCACACATTGAACGACAGATGGATCACGGATGCTCTCTTACCGTTACGGCCCGCACCCGCACTGGATAACAGCGCAGTCACACAGGTACCGATATTCTGACCCAGCGTGATAAACACTGCAGATTTCCAGTTTACAACACCGTTTAATGCCAGCGTCTGCAGAATACCAACAGAAGCGGAGGAGCTCTGAATAATCGCTGTTACAACAGTACCGGTCAGAATTGCCAGAATGGGATTCTTACCCAGCACGGTAAATGCCTGTGAGAAGATAGGGGCTTCTCTGTAAGGCTTAATCGCATCGGACATGAAAGAAAGACCGATAAACAGAATGGAAAAACCGATCAGGATCTCGCCCACTCTCTTTTTCTTATCGGATTTCACAAACAGAACAACAAACGCACCAATACCAACCAGAAGGGGGGCAAAAAATTCCGGTTTGAAAATGCTGCCCCATTCACTCATGGAAACAATCCATGCTGTCACGGTTGTACCGATGTTGGCACCCATGATAACGCCCACAGCCTGCGCCAGCGTCAGCATGCCCGCATTTACAAAACCTACCACCATAACTGTCGTTGCAGAAGAACTCTGAATAACAGCGGTCACAAGCGTACCAACCAGAAGCGCCATCAAACGGTTCTTGGTCAGAAAGCCCATCAGCTTCTGCATCTTACCGCCGGCAAAATGCTGAAGACCCTCGGCCATGATATGCATACCATACAGGAACATACCCAGACCACCAACGAACTTAAAAAGCATCGAAACATCTTCAATACCCATAAAATCCTCACTTTCCATTTTTCACATAATTTCGTGTTTTTTCTTCTCTTACGATAACATCATAACAGCATCATGTAAAGCCTCCCTGTAAGTTTTGTAAAATCTGTGTAAATTATGTAAAGCTACAAGCCGGGCACAGACGAAAAATCGAATGCTGACTGGGGAGCTTGCTCACCAGACAGCATTCGATTTTTCGCCTGTATGCGGCGACAGCCGCACAGCGAGGAAAGCCCGCAGGGCTTTTCGAGCTGAGGCCCGGCGTTTCTTCCGGGAATCTGCCCCCCGACGCTTTTGGCGCAGCCAAACAGTCCGACACCACCCAGGGCGCCTTCGGCGCAGCCGAACAGCCCACACCACCCTGGCGCCTTCGACACCACCGAACAGCCCACACCACCCTGGGCGCCTTCGGCGCAGCCGAACACGCTTTGGCAAAAAATGCCGGAAATACTCTGATTTCTTACAGAGTGTTTCCGGCATTTTCCGATCTGTATGATCAATTTTAATACTGAATCTTTTGCCCCAGCCTCCCGGCTTTTCACACCTGCCGAATTTTCGGTTCCACCGCTTCAGACCGCACATTGTGCGTCTGATTCTGATTTTCAGGTTTTGACTTCTGGGTAATGCTGTTAAACTTTTCCTCACTCTTTTTCTGTGCCTGCCTGAGCTTCTGATCCTTGTCCATACCTGCCTCCTTACGCAATGGTAAAGCTTTCCCTAATAAAGTACAACGCCTGACGGCATGTACCATATACATTCAGTATGAACAAAACTCCTGCAACTATTCAGGACAGAGCAGTTCTGCATTGAAAACCGTTTCACTCCTCCTCGCCGGGCAGCATCACTTCCGGCATCAGCTCCCTGCTCACAACGCGCAGCATGCTTTCCAGTTTCTCGCAGTCTTCAGGTGTAAAACGGTCCTTGATACGATCCATTACCTCCACCAGATAAGAAGAACTGATGTTATAGTAATCAATATATTTCTGCGTCACCTCAAGATGATATTCGCGCCGATCTTCCGGTGACTGCACCTTGCGGATATAGCCCTTTTTGATCAGGCTGTTCACCTTATAAGCCGCATTGGGCGGAGATATGCGCATAAAAGTGGCAAATTCGTTCACCGTAGGGCTGTCTAATGCCTGAATGGTTTCCATACAAAAGGTTTCCACTGTGGTCAGGCTTGCTTCCCGATCTTGAAATCGTTTAAAGATTTCCTGATAAAAATGAAGTTTAAACTTCGTATATACATTAAAAAAAACCTGATCCAGCATTGTATTCGCTCTCTTTCACTTCTGTTATGCAGCTGCTGGTTTCTCTGGAAATTTCCACCGGCCTCTACTTCGATATTTTACCGAAACAACCAAATTCAGTATAACAATTCTTCGTAAAAACGGCAACCTTTATTCGTCAGAAAAAAATTTTACCAACTGATCAGCGCGCTCCCCCAGGTCAGTCCTGCTCCAAAGCCCGCCAGAACAATTTTATCGCCTTTCTGCAGCATTCCCTTTCTGTGAATTTCATCCAGCAGAACCGGTACACTTCCGGCGGAAATGTTGCCGCACCGCTGCAGATTTGTAGGGAATTTCTCTGCGGGCTGTGAAAGTCTCTTTGCCACCGACTCGATGATGCGGATATTCGCCTGATGCAGCACGAAATATTTCACCTCATCCGGGCTTACATTGGCTTCTTTGAGCATTTTGGAAATTGCTTCCGGCACCGTCCGAACTGCAAATTTATAAACTTCCTGCCCATTCATGGAAGTATAATCCAGGGCAGTGTCATTTTTTACAAAAGGATTGTTCACCGGACGGTTATGGCAGCTGAGCACGTTTCCCCGTGCACCGTCAGAACCCTGCACCATGCTGATGATGCCTTCTTCGGAGCGCTCTACCACAGCTGCTCCGGCACCGTCTCCAAACAGAACACAGGTGCTTCTGTCGTTCCAGTCCATCATTTTTGACAGTGTTTCCGCACCAATGATCAATGCTTTTTGAAAAGATCCCGATGCAAAATAAGCATTGGCGATTCCCAGCCCGAAGAGGAATCCCGAACATGCCGCATTGATATCAAATGCCACAGCGTTGACCGCGCCCAGTGCGCTCTGAATTTCACAGGCTGTAGAAGGGAAATGACGATCAGAAGAAACCGTGCCCACCACGATCAGATCCAGTTCTTTTGCGTCCGTCTGCGCATTTTCAAGCGCGCGTCTGGCAGCCTCCACCGCCATGGAGGTTGTAGTTTCCTCCACTGCAATGTGGCGCTGTTCAATGCCGGTACGGCTTCTGATCCACTCATCTGTTGTATCCATAATTTTTTCAAGGTCCTGATTGCTTACCACGTGGGAAGGCAGATAGCTTCCTGTCCCTATTATTCTAGCTGTCATGCCAGCTCCTCCTCAAATTCTTTCATAATGTCAGATACATGTTCCAGCTTTGTGGCTTTCCAGGCGTTGGCTCCGCAAAATAAAAGGCCATCCTGTGTGTTTCCTTTTGCCGCATTGACAAGGGCATCCGTTATACAGTAGGGAATTTCTGCTGGATTGCATTTTGCAAGGCACTGATGACATTTCCACGCAGAAGAGCCGCTTATGGAAACATTGCTCACAGCATCTGTTTCCTGCGCAGAATTTTCTGCAGCGCTGCCTTTGGCGGCAACTTTGTCAAGAAAGGCGTTGTGAATGGCTCTCCCCGGCATTCCTACCGGACTTTTTACGATTTCAATATCTTCCTTTTTGGAATTGATATATGCTTCTTTGTATCTGATATCCGCATCACACTCATAAGTAGTCACGAAACGGGTGGCCACCTGTACCCCGTCCGCCCCCATTTCAAAATAGGGCAGGGCATCTTTGGCCTCGTAGATTCCTCCGGCCACTACCACCGGAATTTTATTATCCTGTTCATTTTCACGAACGCGGCTGATGATGCGCCTGACTTCCTCATCGTAACAAAGCGCATCAATATCTGCAAGTTCCTCTTTTTTAAAGCCCAGATGTCCTCCCGCCAGAGGGCCTTCAATCACCACCATGTCGGGAGTCTTATTATACTTTCTGCTCCAGTATCTGGTGATCACATCCAGCGACTTCAAAGAAGAAACGATAGGCGCAATTTTTGTCTTTGAATCCTTTACAAAACGCGGCAAATCCACAGGAAGACCTGCGCCGGAAATAATCATATCCACACCGGCCTCCACAGCTGCCTTTACATATTTCTCATAAAATCTTGTGGCAACCATGATATTAACCGCGATGATACCATGTCCGGAGGCAATTTTTCTGGCCTTTTGAATTTCCTCCTTTAATACCCGGAGATTCGTTTCAAGAGGATTTAAATTCCACTCAGGATCCCGAAAACCGATCTGTGCGGAAGAAATCACGCCAACTCCTCCGTTTTTTGCCACATTTCCTGCAAGCGAAGAAAGACTGATGCCTACTCCCATTCCGCCCTGAACCACCGGAATCGGGGCCGTAAGCTCACCGATTGTCAGCGCAATTTCCTTTTTCATAGCTTCCTCCATTCCGAAGCGATTTACAGCCGTGTAAAAAATCTGCTGTAGGGCAGATTTTTCACACGGTCTCGATCAATATTTTCTAAAACGGTCATAACGGTCCTGCGCAATAGCTGCACCGTCCATTCCATCGAATTTTTTCAAAAATTCGGTCATCATTTCTTTCATACAGCCGGCAATATCCGCAACGGTGGACTCATCCGCCTCACCATACTCCGGAATAACCCGTTCGATCACTTTAAGCAGCTCCAGATCCTGTGCCGTAATTCCCATCACGGAGGCAGCCTCTTTGGCACGTTTTCCATCCTTCCATAAAATGGAAGCAAAACCTTCCGGAGACAAAATGGAATAGGTGGAATTTTCCAGCATCCAGACTTCATTTGCTACAGCCAGACCAAGGGCACCGCCGCTTCCGCCTTCTCCGATGATAACGGAAAGAATCGGCACCTGAAGTCCCGCCATTTCAAAGAGATTTCGTGCAATCGCTTCTCCCTGTCCGCGTTCCTCTGCCTCCATGCCGGGATATGCGCCCGAAGTGTTCACAAAGCAGATCACAGGACGATGAAATTTTTCCGCCTGTTTCATCAGGCGCAGCGCCTTGCGATAGCCTTCCGGGGAAGTCATACCGTAATTTCGTTTTGCGCACTCTGCAGCATCATTGCCCTTCTGCACACCGATGACAGTGACCGGCTGCCCGTAAAGCCATGCCAACCCGCCTACAACAGCTTTATCATCTCCGAAAACACGATCTCCGTGCAGTTCGATAAAATCATCAAAAATCAAATCAATATATGTCAGGGCAGCAGGGCGTTTCATGCTCCTTGCTTCCTTCACCTTCTGCCAGGGAGTCTTCATTTTTGTCTTCACCAGAGATTCTCTGGCAATTTCGGAAGGCATGAAAAGATCCGGTTTTTCAAAATAGCAGGCAAATCCCTGATTGTTTGAAGAAATTCTGTGACTTTGCAAAATCTGATATAAGGTGTGCTTTAACTCCTCACGTTTCACGATCCGGTCCACCATGCCGTGTTCCACCTGAAACTCTGCCCGCTGAAAGCCTTCCGGCAGTTTCTGTCCAATGGTCTGCTCAATGACTCTGGGACCTGCAAAACCGATCAGCGCGCCGGGCTCGGCCAGCGTGATATCGCCGAGCATCGCAAAGCTGGCTGTTACACCGCCTGTGGTAGGATCTGTCAGTACCGGCACATAAAGAAGCCCTGCATCGGAATGCTTCTTCAAAGCCGCCGAAGTCTTTGCCATCTGCATCAGGGAAATGATTCCCTCCTGCATTCTGGCTCCGCCCGAGCAGCAAAAAATCACAACCGGAAGACGTTCTTTCGTGGCGCGCTCCACCATGAGAGCGATTTTTTCTCCCACCACGTGTCCCATGCTTCCCATAAGAAATCTGGCATCACAGACGCCAAGGCACACTTCTTCTCCGAAAATTTTTCCTTTCCCAACGGTTACGCCTTCATGAAGTCCTGTTTTTTCTTTTACCTCTGAAAGCTTATCTGCATATCCCGGAAAATCCAGTGGATTGCTGATTTCCATATCCTCAAACCAGGGTTCGAAGCTGCCTCTGTCACAAACCATATGAATTCTGTTTTTGGTTCTGACGCGGAAATAGCTGCCGCACTGGGTACATACATACAGATTTTTGACAACCTCATTTTTATCCAGTTCTTTGCCGCATGACGGGCAGACCACAGTCTGCTTTTCTTCTGTTTTTTCCTGTTTTAATCCTTTTTCTGTTTTGGTTTGAATCTGCTGTTCCGGTTTTGATTCAGCGTTTACTTCCTCATCCGAATTTTCAAACGCCTCAAACACTTTTTGGAATCTTTCTCTTTTCCTGTTTTCCTTTTTTTCCGCTCTACTTACTGCTCCGGACTCTTCATGAATACCTTTGACATGAATATACCGTTTTTTATGAAATAATCTTGCCATATGAATGCCCTTCTTTATGAAATGGCAAAGGTAAGCTCTGCCTGCACTGCCACTTTCCCGTCTACGGTTGCCGTGGCTCTTCCGATTCCCATCGGCCCTTTGCTCTTAATAATCTCGGTCTCCAGCATAAGCACATCACCGGGCACCACTTTTTTCTTAAACTTTGCAGAATTGATTGCAGCAAAATATGCTGTTTTTCCTTTATTTTCTTCCAGGCTCAAAATCGCTACCGCGCCGGTCTGGGCAAGCGCCTCTACAATCAGCACGCCCGGCATCACCGGTTCCTGGGGAAAGTGTCCTGCAAAAAAAGGTTCATTGTAAGACACACATTTTTTGGCAACCGCTCTTATTCCCGGTTCCATTTCCTCTATCGTATCAATCAGCATAAACGGCTGTCTGTGAGGAATAATTTCCATAATTTCCTTTGCTGACAGTAATGACATCATTTACCTCCATGCGATTTATTCGCTGTATTTTTTAATCAGAATACTTGCATTGTGTCCGCCGAAACCAAGAGAATTGCTCAGCGCATAAGGAACTTCTTCCTGATATGCTTCCTTACAGTAGTCCAGATCAATTTCTTCATCCGGTGTTTCGTATCCTACTGTTTTGTGAATGAAGCCTTCTTCCATTTCCTTGACGCATGCCACAAATTCCACCGCACCGGCAGCACCGAGCAGATGTCCGATCATGGATTTGGTAGAGTTGATGTGGATCTCTTTTGCATGTTCCCCAAAAGCCAGCTTAATCGCTCTGGTTTCAAACAGGTCGTTATGATGGGTCGCAGTTCCGTGGGCGTTAATATAAGTAATATCTTCCGGTGAAATTCCGCCGTCTTTGATTGCAGCCAGCATGGCACCTGCTGCGCCCTGTCCGTCTTCTGCCGGAGAAGTGATATGATAAGCGTCACTGGTACAGCCGTAACCGATCACTTCCGCATAAATATGAGCACCGCGTTTCTTCGCATGCTCCAGTTCTTCCAAAATAACCACACCTGCACCTTCACCCATGACAAATCCGCTGCGGTTTTTGTCAAAAGGCAGGGAACACTTATCAGGATCCTCCACGCTGGATAACGCGGTCAGCGCACAGAATCCTGCCACACCGATCGGGGATATAGAGCCCTCCGTACCTCCGGCAACCATCACATCCGCATCTCCATACTGAATGGTACGGAATGCCTCACCGATGGAATTGGTTCCTGTTGCACATGCGGTCACTACGTTAATGCTCTTTCCTTTCAGGCCAAACTGAATGGAAACATTTCCTGCTGCCATATTGGAAATCATCAGCGGTACCAGAAGGGGGTTTACCTTGTTAGGGCCTCTGTTTACCAGTTTATCGTATTCCCGCTCCATCGCCTGCAGGCTGCCGATGCCGGATCCAACCGCGCAGCCGACTCTGTAGGGATCTTCTTTTTCCATATCGATGCCGGAATCTTTCATCGCCTCTGCCGCTGCCGCTACAGCATACTGGCTGAAAAGTTCCATACGCTTTGCAGCCTTGAAGTCCATATAATTTTTGCCTTCAAAGCCCTTTACTTCTGCTGCCACATGGGCTTTATATCCACTGGCGTCAAATCGGGTAATAGGGCCAAAGCCGTGTTTTCCCTCTTTCAATGACTGCCAGAATTCTTCCACATTCAGACCTACGGGAGTGATGGCTCCCATTCCTGTTACTACCACTCTTCTGCTCATTGTTTTCATGCCTTTCTTCTATATAAAATATGTGTGCGCATCGTGCGTATTAAAACCCATACGAATGGTGTGCGCAGGCATGCGCACACCCGCGCCGAACGTGACCGCATATGCGACATCTTCATAACACGCGAGTGCGCATCCTCACGTTCTGAGCTGCTTCATGCCTCAGAACGTCATTCCGCCATCCACCGCAATCACCTGACCGGTAATATAGGAAGCTTCTTTGGACGCAAGAAATGCGACCACGCCTGCCACATCAGCCGGTGTGCCGATGCGTCCCAGTGTAATCTGTCCTTTTACCGCTTCCTTCGCCTTTTCCGGCATGGCATCTGTCATATCCGTTTCAATAAAACCGGGAGCAACCGCATTTACGGTAATGCCTCTGCTGCCCAGTTCCTTCGCCACCGATTTGGTCAGTCCGATGATGCCGGCTTTTGCCGCGCTGTAATTCGCCTGACCTGCATTGCCTGCAACACCGGACACGGATGAAATGTTGATGATGCTGCCGCTTCTCTGTTTTAAGAAGTAACGGGATGCATGGCGTATGGTATGAAAAGCGCCTTTCAGATTTACATCAATCACGCGGGAAAAATCTTCTTCACTCATTTTCATCAGAAGGCCGTCCTTTGTAATTCCCGCATTGTTTACCAGAATATCAAGATGGCCGTATTTTTGAATGATATCGCCGATCATTGTTCCGCATTTTTCAAAATCGGACACATCGCAGCAATAGCATTCTGCCGTACCGCCCTCTTTTAGGATGGCAGCTGCCACTTCCTGGGCTTTTTCTTTGGAGCCCTGGTAATTGACAATCACTGTCGCTCCTTTTTTCGCAAGTGTGAGCGCAATTTCTCTTCCGATTCCCCTGCTTGCGCCGGTAACGAGCGCCACTTTATTCTCAAGCATTCGTCAGTTCCTCCACACATTTTTCCAGATCAGCCCATTTGTCCACATTGATCATCTTGACGGTGGGATTGATCTTTTTCACAAATCCTGCGATGGTTTTACCGGGACCGATTTCCACGATGGTATCCACGCCATCCCCAATCATGCGCTCAATGGACTGCTGAAAACGAACCGGAGAAGACACCTGTTTGATCAAAAGGGGCTTTACTTCTTTTGCTTCACGCACATAGTCCGCTGTCAGATTCGCCACATAGGGAATGGAAAAATCATAAACTTCCACGTCCTTTAACACTTCTCCCAGCTTTTCTCCCGCCCCTGTCAGCATTTCGCTGTGGAACGGACCGCTCACTTTTAAGGGAAGAACACGTCTTGCGCCAGCCTGCTTTAAGGGCTCTGCAGCGCGGGCAATCGCATCCGCCTCTCCGGTGATGACAGTCTGACCGGGACAGTTGTAATTGGCAATGGAAACAATTCCTTCCACGTTTTCAAGAACTTTTTCAATCACCTGATAGTCCAGACCCAAAACTGCTGCCATACCGCCGCCTGTGGGCACAGCTTCCTGCATGAAAGTGCCTCTCATCTGTACCACAGAAAAAGCATCCTCCTGCTTCATGGCACCACTGGCAACGATCGCTGCATATTCTCCAAGGCTCAGTCCCGCAGTGACTGCCGGTTTGATCCGGTTTTCTTCCAACACCTTTAAGATTGCAATTTCTGTGGCAACCATGGCAATCTGGGTATATTTTGTCTGATTCAGATTTTCATTTTCTTCAAAACAGAGTGCGGGAATATCCAGGCCCGTCACGGCACTCGCCTGATCAAACACCGCTTTTGCAGTCGATGAGTTTTCATAAAAATCCTTTCCCATGCCTGCGTACTGTGCTCCCTGTCCCGGAAACACGAATGCAATTTTACTCATAATATCTATACCTTTCTCTCAGGCGGAGCACTTTCAAATGCCGAAAGCGTCTGTTACTTTCCCGGAAGCATCCGTCACTTTCCCAGAAGCGCTTCTGCCTGCTCCATAATCTCTTCAATCATTTCCCGACAGGTCTGTTCTTTCGATACAAGACCTGCGATCTGGCCTGCCATCAGGGTGCCGTTTACCACGTCACCATCAATAACAGCCTTTCGCAGCGCGCCCAGCGTCAGATATTCCAATTCTTCCAAGGATGCGCCTTCTTTTTCAAGCTTCAAATATTCTTTGGTCATCTGGTTGCGGATCTGGCGAACAGGGTGGCCCGTACTGGTTCCTGTAACAACAGAGTCGATGTCCTTGGCTTTAATTACTTTTTCTTTATAATTCGGATGTACAATGGATTCTTTTGCTACCACAAAGCGGGTTCCCATCTGTACGCCTTCAGCGCCCAGCATCATGGCTGCAGCAAATCCTCTGCCGTCTGCGATGCCGCCTGCTGCAATAACGGGGATGCTGACCGCATCCACCACCTGAGGCACCAGTGTCATAGTGGTAGCGGAACCGATATGTCCGCCGGACTCTGTTCCTTCCGCAACAACCGCATCTGCTCCCGCACGCTCCATCAGCTTTGCCATGGCTACACTGGCTACAACCGGAATTACTTTCACTCCGGCTTCTTTCCATGCGCTCATGAATTTACCCGGATTACCGGCACCGGTGGTAACAACCTTGACGCCTTCTTCAATAACCACTTTGGCAACTTCTTCTGCATTGGGATTCATCAGCATCACATTAACACCAAAAGGCTTATCGGTCAGTGCTTTCGCTTTTCTGATTTCTTCTCTGACCACCTCTGCAGGTGCGCTGGCCGCTCCGATAATTCCAAGACCGCCCGCATTTGACACAGCGGCCGCAAGCTGATGCTCTGCCACCCATGCCATCCCGCCCTGAATGATGGGATACTCAATTCCAAGCAGTTTTGTAATTTTTGTCTCCATAGAGTCCTTATGCCTCCACACCTTTTTCCTTCAAGTAGTCTATTACAGCACCAACTGTGGTAATCTTCTCCAGTTCTTCGGAACCGATTTCCACTCCGTATTCCTCTTCCAGCGCCATAACCAGTTCAAATAAATCCAGGGAATCTGCGGACAGATCATCCTTGAAGTTTGTTGCTTCTGTGATCTCAACACTATCCCCTACATTCAGCTGTTCTTTGATAATTTCTGCTACTCTTTCTAACATTGTCTTTTCTCCTTTTTGTTTTGAATGTTTGATTGAACCTGCTCAGCTCACTGTGTTCTGAGCACATTTATTTTCTTTTTGTTTTATGATATAAGGATCTGCACATCCCCGCTGCGGCAGGCAGCGTTTTGATGTCATGGCAAAAATTTCTGCCGGTCCTGATCCTTAAATCCCTTTTATTCAAATTATTTATTTAAAATATTTTAATTAAATAATTTTATTCACATAATACGCATGAGTGATGCAATTGTCAAGTGAATTTTTTGTAAACCACCTGCCGGTTATACTGCGGAAAATCCGGAAGACTTTTCCACAGCATAAAATAACGCCCCATCAGTATTCGTTTCGCCGAAAACTGACAGGGCGCGCATTTTACGCTGCCGCGGCTATTTCATTACGAAGAAATAAAGAAGCACCAGCACTCCCAGCACGATGCGGTACCAACCAAACACCTTGAAGTCGTGCTTCTTGATATATCCCATCAAAAACCGGATCACGATCATGGATACTACAAAGGCCACCACCATACCGGTCAAAAGAAGCGCTGCCTCCATGCCCGAAAATCCAAACCCGAATTTCACGATCTTCAGCAGACTGGCGCCCAGCATGACAGGAATGGCCAAAAAGAAGGTGAACTCCGCCGCCACGGTTCTGGAAACGCCGATCATCAGGCCGCCCAGAATCGTTGCACCGCTTCGTGATGTGCCGGGAAAAATCGCGGCAATCAGCTGAAACAGTCCAATGATCAGCGCATCTTTGTAACTGAGCTTTGCCAGGCTTTTTACCCGGGCTTTCTTGCCCTGATTTCCATTTTCGATAAAAATAAAGCCCACGCCGAACAAAATCAGCATAATCGCCACCGTGATCGGATTGTACAGGTATTTTTCCAGTATCTCATCGAAGAAAAGTCCCACCACAGCCGCCGGAATGCAGGCTGCCACAATTTTAAACCACATGGAAAAGGTATCCTGCCGGATGATATCCTTCCCCTTTTTTGAAAAATCAAAGGGCCAGATTTTGCTCCAGTAGAGCACTACAACCGCAAGGATCGCGCCCAGCTGAATTACCACTAAAAACATCTCCCAGAATGCATCGCTCACATTCATGTGCACAAATTCATCCAGCAAAATCATGTGTCCGGTGCTGCTGATCGGCAGCCATTCCGTGACACCTTCCACAATGCCAAACAGCACTGCTTTTAAAATCTCAATCAAATTTTCCACCATTTTCCTCCACTACTTTTTCAGATACGTCCCCGTCCAGGCGCTTGTAATCGCATGCACGGCTTACGTAAGCAACATCTTTCCTGTGCGCAGGCACGCATACACCGCCTTCTTTTTTAATCGGGAACGAAATTTCCTATTGTAAAAGAAAGGCCATCAGCGCTTCATATTGTGCAGCAGCTTCCTCATATCCGGTCTGATACAGTGCTTTTAACTTTTCTCTGTCTTTTTCCAATCTGCCTACTTCACTTTTATGCTGAGGCTGAATCAAAAATGCATTGCCGCACTTCACTTGTTGCCCAATAAAATCCAGCGTCTGATTGTACTGAATATGTCGATTTTTCATCAGTTCATAAACTTTCGGATACTTTTTATAGCGAAGCCTGATCAATTTCACTGTAGAAGACGGCTTTCTGCGATATCCCACCTCTTTTGTCAAAATGACCACGTTCTTTTTGTTTCCGTCGGTCATGGAGTGCAGAAGCGGTATGGAATCCGCCATGGCTCCGTCCAGATACCACTTTCCGTTGATCTCCACATTCCGGGATACCAGCGGCAGCGAAGCCGACGCCCTCACTGCCTCAATATCTTTGTGCATATCCAAAAGCGGCATATATTCGGCCAGCCCGGTTTCAATGTTGGTGACCACCGCATAGCCGCGGCTCTCATTTTTTTCAAAGGCAGCGTAATCATAGGGATTGAGTCTATCCGGAATGGCATGATAACACATCTCCACATTAAAAATATCTCCGGTCTTAAGCAGACTGGAAACGCTGCAATAATTTTTATCGTCCAGGTAATCGATCATGGTCGCCAGCGCCCGGCCCCGCTGTTTGGAAAGGTAACTGCACATGGTAGTTGCCCCCGCAGATACACCGTAGCATTTTGCAAAATCGATTCCTTTATCCAGAAAAAAATCCAGCACACCGGCAGTATAGGCGCCTTTCATTCCGCCGCCTTCCAGCACAAGTCCTGCCTGATATAACAAATTTCATTCCTCCTAAAAAACAACGGCCGGTCAGCCTAATCCATATATAGCTGCTCCTATGAGCAGCTATCCGCTTCGCGATTCCGGCACGCATTGTCAGCCTAATCCATATACCTCTTTTGCAAACTTCCGCAGTACGGGCAGGGAGCGTTCTACCTTGTCCGTATCAATACAGTAAGCCATGCGGAAATAACCGGGGCAGCCAAAGCTGTCCGCAGGCACCAGTACCAGATCATACTCCAGCGCCTTCCGGCAAAATGTCGTTGCATCCTCTTCCAGAGCCTTGGGGAAAATGTAAAACGTGCCTTCGGGTTTCACCACTTCAAAGCCGATATCTGTCAGGCAGTCATAGAGCAGATTTCTGTTTTTCTCATAGATCGAAAAATCACTGGTCTGATCCAGCACTTCAGCCACCGCCAGCTGCATCAGTGAAGTGGGGCAGTTGTGGCCGATGCCTCGGGAAATCTGTCCGCACATATTCACGATGGTAGCCGCATCCGGGCATGCCGGATTCACTGCAAGATAACCGATTCTTTCTCCGGGCAGGGAAAGTGCCTTAGAGAAGGAATAACAGGAAATTGTATTGGCATAAAATTTGGAAACATAGGGCTGTTTTTTGCCGTCAAACACGATTTCACGATAAGGCTCATCGGAGATCAGGAAAATATCATGGCCGTACTCCTGTCCCTTTTTCGTCAATACAGCAGCCAGCTTTGTCAGCGTTTCCGCAGAATAAACCGCACCGGACGGGTTGTTGGGCGTGTTGACAAGCACTGCCGCAGTCTTTTCATTGATCATTTCTTCGAAGGCTTCAAAATTAATCTGGAATGCGGTGGTATCCGCAGGAACCACTTTCAGCACCGCGCCGCTCAGATCCACATAAGGATGATACTCGGGGAAGAACGGTGCAAAGGTCAGCACTTCATCTCCGGGAACCGTCACCGCGCGCACCGCATGTGCGATGGATGCAGCAGCCGCCGAGGTAGGAAAAATATGCTCCGGTCCGTAGTTCATATCAAATCTTTCATTTAAGGATTTTGCGATTTTTTCTTTCACGGAAGGAATTCCCAGAGTGGGACTGTAGCCGTGCAGCTCCATAGGATCTTTGGTCTGTAAAAGAGAAATCAGCGTGTCTGTAAAACACTGAGGTGCCGGTACGGAAGGATTTCCAAGGCTATAATCAAACACATTCTCTTTTCCGATCACTTTTGCCCGTTCGCCCGCCTTTTCAGACAGGGTACGGATTACGGATTTTGTCTTTAACATATCTCTGTATTGTTCTGCAATCATTATTTTATCCTCTTTCCTTTTCAAACGCATGCAGCGCTTATTTGCTCCGCTCTTCGGGTTCCTTCGCAAACACTTCGGTTCGCTGTTCTCTTCATTTTACCACAACTGTGCTGTCACTTCCATGATAAATGTGTTATACTGATAAAAATTAAGGTTATCCTCCGTGTACAGAGAGACACACGATCCCCTTGTACACTGAGGGTACTGTGAACGGAGCAAACATAACAAATAAAGCAGCTCGGCAGTCGAAAATTACAGTTTTAAACTTCAGGAGGATTCTCATGGGAACTTATTATATCGGCGTTGATTTAGGCGGAACCAACATCAAGGTCTCTGTCTTTCATGAAAATTTCAGAAAAGTAGGCGAAAAGCGAACTCCCACAGAAGTGAAATACGGTTCGGAACATGTATTGAAACGCATTTACAACACGATCACTGAGCTTTTAGAGGAGATGAAGTTAACCGCTGAAGATATCCGCTGTATGGGCATGGGTGTTCCCGGCATTCTGGACATCAAAAACGGCATTTCCCGTTTTTCCCCCAATTTTCCCAAATGGGAAGAGGTTCCCATTGTGGCCTGGATGGAAAACCATCTGGGAATTCCCACTTTTATCGACAACGATGCCCGCGTGAACCTGTATGGAGAATGGCGCTTCGGTGCCGGGAAAAATCGCAGGAATGTGCTGATGATCACACTGGGTACCGGTCTGGGCGGCGCCGCCGTGGTGGATGGGCGCGTCATTTACGGTGCAACCGGCTCTGCCGGCGAGATCGGCCATATCAATATGTACCGTCAGGGCCGGGAATGCCGCTGCGGAAGCTCCGGCTGTCTCGGCCGTTATGTATCAGCGTTGGGCATTCTGCGAACCTTCCGTGAAAAAGTGCAGGAAGGACGACGCAGCATTATCTGCGACTGGGTGAAAGATGACCTGGAGGCCGTGACGGCTGACATGCTTTCCAAAGCTTACGATGAGGGCGATCCGCTGGTCATCGAGACCATGCAGGAAACCGGCGAACTTTTGGGCTATGGCCTCTGCGCTGTTTTCAGCCTCTATAATCCGGAAATCATCATCGTTGGCGGCGGCATGTCCAATATGGGCGACCGTCTGCTGCAGTATACAAAGGATGTGCTCGACAGTCATGCGCTGCGCATTCCTTACGGTGCCTGCACCATCGTCACCGCGGTGCTTGGAGACGCGGCCGGCATGCTTGGAGCAGCAGTTTATGCCAAAGAGCAGATGGACAAAATACATTCATAATACAAAAAACGCTTTGAAATCACTCACGATCTCAAAGCGTTTTATTTTTATCAATCAGATTCAGCCTGCCAGATCCAGACTGGTCAGAATATTCACTGCAAGCACCACCAGAGGCATCATAATTTCACACACATGTACGAAGAAAGCTGCGATGTCTTCTGTGATTCCGCCAAAATGGTGAAATGCCACATAACAGTAATAGGCAAAAGCAAGGGCAGCACCGGCAAGACAGCATAGTGCCACTTCCGCATCGATCAGCAGCATACCTGCCACGCAAACGGCAATGTAGGCAATCAGGATCCCTGTCACCACCGCTTTGCTTACTCCCTTTGTCACATAAAAGGAGCATTTGCTCTTCTGGGCATGTTTAAAGCAGACAATGGACAGACCATAGAGCGCTCTTGAAAGAACAAATCCATATCCCAGCACCGGCCAGCTGTCCAGCGGCATCTCACTCCACAGTCCCACAATAATAAAGAAGTATCCGATGCAGATGGTGAGAGAAAAGTAACCGCTGTGAGAATCTCTTAAAATTTCCAGTTTTTCCTCCCGGGTCTGATGGGATGCCAGCGCATCCACCGTACGAAAGAAACCATCCAGGAAAGCGCCGCCGGAAAGAAAAATCGGCAGGATTGCACAGACCACAGCCCCCATTAAGTCTTTATTGATCAGATACGGGCTGATAATCATCCACTCTTTAATCAGAAAACCGATCAGCGCACCGATCAACGGCACAAAAACCAGGATATATTTCATATTCGCCCTGTTTTTTTCCACCTGACGGGCAGGAATAATAGAATACATAGCCAAAGCCAGCCGGAAACTGTTCCAAATCTGCTTCATTTCAAGCACCTCTTACTTTTCTTCTGTAAACAGCATTACTGTCCACGCAGATGCATGAACAGTAACGTTTTTATTTTTATTCGATTACAACATCCTCTGCATGCTCATCCCAGATCAGACAGATCCAGGTCTTGCCGCGGTTTAACTCGATCGGATTGCCATCCACGTCAACATACAGTGCAGGATCGTTGTCCGTATATCTGGACCAGGTTCCGTCGATCACTTTGCCGTTGGTGAATACCTTGACATTGTAATTTCCGGTCGCTGCTGCGCCTTCTTCCCAGCCGCCGTGGCAGTTAAATGCCATGTATTTCTTCTCATCGCGGAACTCTCCGTGGCAATACTGGAAAATAACGTTGTCAACCGCCAGCTGCTCTCCGGTCAGCTCATCGATGTGCTCACCGCCATACTGATAGCGATAGTATTTCCCGTCTTCTTCATTGTATTCGAAACGTGCCTGCACGTTGGAATAACCATTTGCAATTCCGGTGCTCTTTCCGCCGGGATAAAGAACCGTTGCTTTGGTCTCATCTTCGTATTCGGCTCTCTCACCCCAGGGGGCAAATGTAAATTTCTGACTGTGTGTGTCATGATAGGTCAGGCTGTAGCCAAACTTCTCCACAGCATCCATCAAAAGTTCACCGGTCGTATAAACGTTGTGAGGAGCTTTTCTTTCATCGGTACGCAAAAATGCCTTGGATGCGGGCTTTTCAATTCCTGCCACCGCACCGCTGATATTGTCCACCTTGTCACTGTTTAACAGATCCCCCACATAGGGAGTAGCCTGTCCGAAATGAGCGTAAATCGCATCAAACTCCAGCGCACAGTATACAAAGTAGTCACGGCTGCTGCGGATATATCCGATAGTCTCCATGTCCTGCCAGTTCTCAAATAAAGGCATCAGACGGGTCACGTCTGCAGCTTCCATAGGAGCCTCATAAATCACGGATGCCTGAGCAAGTCCGGCCTGCGGACATCCGGCCTTGATATTGTTGAGCATGACAGCCATAGGGCGCAGCTCTCTCTCTTCTTCTGTACATTCCAGGCCGGTCAGATAACTGGTCGGAACCGGATCCTCTGCAATGGTTTCTTCAACGGTTGTTTCTTCGGCAATGCTTTCGGCAGCATCGCTTTCCACTGCAACAGTGCTCTCTGCTTCTATGGTTTCTGCCGGTGCCTGTTCCTGCTCGTTTCCCCCACACGCGCAGAGAGCTGCAGACATCGCGAAAGCCAGACAAAACAAACTGATCTTTCTCATTTCTCTTCTCCCATATATAAAAATCTATTTTTTTGCGGATAAACTCTATTGTATTGTACTCCCGAACGCTGTAAAAATCCAGTATTTTTGAAAAATTATTACAAATCTGTTACAACTATCCGCCTTATTTCTTCAGCAGATGCAGTTTTACAGCAAATTTCACAAGCAGACTGCCTCCCGGAATCGCCAGAAGCTCCTTCTTTTTCATGGCGCCCAGCTTCAATACAGCTGCGAAATAAACCAGCACGCCCGCCGCCACAGAAATCACCAGACTCACTGCGCTTGCCAGATAGCCGTAGGGCAGAACAAACATCAGACCGTGATACACGAGCCCAACCACGACTCCCATAATCACTGCAGCCCAGAAGGGAAGCAAAAACGTGTTGACCATCTCCTGCCGATATCCTGTCGCCTTTCGGATGGCAATGTTATTTAACAGACACATCATGAAGGAATATACCGTCACCGCAATGGCAAGGCTGTAAATGCCAAGATCCGTAAATATCAGAAGAACCGCTGCAACCGCCGACTGAACCGCCAGCGCGATAATCGCATTCGTCACCGGCTTTGTTGCTTTTCCCACCGCCTGCAAAATGGAGTTACTCAGAGTGGAAAGCGAATAAAATACAATGCTCAGCCCCAGCGCGGTCAGCAGATTTCCGCCCAGCGTGATGCTTTCCGCATTTGTGTTATACAAAAGCCATACAATCGGCCTTCCAAGCACCGCCATTCCCATGGCCGCCGGAATTGCAATGAACATGATTGTTTTAATCGCAGTCTGAATCTTGTTGTGGACATCTTTTCTGTTTCCGGTTTCAAAACTTCCCGCAATGCTGGGAAGGATTGCCGATGCCATGGCAGATGCAATCGCGATCGGAATATTCGAAAGGCCCACAGCCTCCGTATCATATATTCCGTTGATCCTCAGCGCCTCATCGTAAGACATGCCGTGAACAGACTGAATCAGGTTGATATACAGTGTCTGATTGATCAATGCACTGGCATTATATGCAAAACTGCTCAAAATTACCGGAGTCACCATGAAAATGATGATTCTGAAAATTTCCTGATTACTCAGTATTTCCCTGGATCTGTCTCTTTTAATCCGCTTTGTGATCACTTTCCGGTTCATCTGATAAATCAGAGACATGAAAATGAGTGCAATCAGCACGCCGGCGCCGGTACCTACAGCGCTTCCCACAGCACCCCAGGCCGCCTGCGTCAGCGCATCCTCTTTGGAAAAGATCTGCATCAGCAGCCAGGCTGCGCCCATGCTGACCACAGCATTTAAAATCTGTTCCACAATCTGGGAAACAGAGGTCTGCACCATGGAACGGTTGGCCTGAAAATATCCTCTTAAAACGCCCAGCAAACCTGAAAGAAAAATCGTGGGGGCCAGCGTCCGCAGCACCAGGGCCGCTCTGCCGGGAATTAAAAACTGTGCGCCGAAAAAAGCGAACAGGCTGGCTGCACCGCCCACAACAACGACATAGAGCACAGCGCACTTGAAAATCCGCTGTGCATTTTTATACTGATGAACCGCCAGTCTCTGAGAAATCACCTTCGAAATTGCAGATGGAATACTGTAAGATGAAATCAGCAGAATCATCTGATAGATTCGATAAGCGGGGGAATAATAACCGTTTCCCGTCTCTCCGATAATATGGGTCAGCGGACTTCGGTACAAAAGCCCGATGATTCTGCAGATGATCCCGGCCGCTGCCAGAATCCCCGCCTGCTTTACAAAAGAATTGCTCTTATTGCCTTGAGATGCCATAAGTCACCCTCTAAATATTGGTATATGCCGCCCGTTTTTTGCGGACAGCTTTACGTCAATGAGCCAATGCTCACGCGTCGAATCTCCACGCACACCGTCAGTCCGAAAGCCGGAATGTATACAGATAGTCCAGTCTTCTTTCCACCAGTTCCAGAACAAATACATCCGGATCCTGCTCATCGATCTGCGCCTGATTGAAAAATCCGTTCCAGTGCGCCATATAGCTGTCGCTGAAATTGCTGGCAAGAACACCTGCCATACCGCCGCCAAAGGAGTCTCGCACCATAAACAGTTTTTTGCCATTGGGAGAATCCGAATGATATACCAGCGCTGTCGCATCATCAATGGAAACGGCCTGCAGATTGTTTCCGTTATAACCGGTTACGATATAATTGATTTCTGCCGGCATATTTTTTTCATAATATTCCTCAAGATTCATCATTCTCGCCAGATCATAGCCCGAAAAATCATCCGGTGTGAATGTCATCTCCTCTGCCGGGGGCATCTCAATTCCCAATTCCTTTAACAGTGCGCTTCCGCCGATATAGCCGCCGGCCGCATTCCAGTGCGTATCATAATGCCAGTAAAGAGAATAATCATCCTTATAGGCTTTCATTTCTTCTTCCGGATAAACTATGCGGACATCGGTATTCTCTTCCAGATACTGCACAAGCTGCTGCGCTCTGGTCAGTTCTCCTTTTTTATAATAGGAGGGAAGATTTTCTTCCCCGTAAATGGTCTCTTTATTGGGCGCAAGAAACACAACAAATTCAATTTCTCTGTTATCCAGATAGGTTTTGGAGGTGAGCAGATTATCCGCAATCACTTCCAGCTGCTCCTGTGTAAAAAGATTGGTGCCCTTATAATCTTCAATATCACTTTCCGCACTGTAAAACAGCCAGTTATTGTCACCGATCACCACTTTGTCGTTGATGGATTTTTCTCTGAAAAGCTTAACATCCATCAGACTGTTAAGGGAAATCAGCTGACTGCGAAACGGAACATTTGAATTGAAATAGTTTTCCGCAGAAGCGGCATAGGTCTTGTAATTTTCTTTTGTCAGCTTCGGCACTTGTGTCGTCAGGGTAGTTTCCGTCGCATCCGTCGCAAAACGTTCAGAAGCGACAGTCCACACTGCCCGCGGCAAAAGCAGAAGCAGCGCAAAGCAGATCAGCCACAGGGCCGCATTTTTCTTTGTCATATTCTCCTCCATTCCGAAGCGATTTATCGCCCGAAACTCCATTTCGAATGTTCTTTAGAAATTCAGGTAAATCGCCGGATTATAGGTTCCGTTCACCAAAAGCAGCATGGAAGCGGCCACAATCAGCATGCAGTAAAGCATTTCCGCCACACCGCCCTTTAACTTCTCTAAGGCAGGCACTTTTTTGATCAGTGTCTGAATCAGACCTGCGCCCAGCACGCCGGCAATTGCCATAACAATGCAGCGATTGCTGATCAGCTCCTGCAGTGCAAAGGTGCCTGTAGTGTATTTCCAGGGCATGAGCATCCGCTTTATGTACTGAAGCGACGGTCCCAAATTCGCCACACGGAAAATGACCCAGCCAAAGTTTACGATCACCAGTGTGTATCCATATTTCAAAACCTTTGTCCGGTCCAGTATCTTCTTAAAACCAAGACGTTCCACAATCATAAAAAATCCATGCAGCAGGCCCCATACCACAAACGCGGTAGTAGCACCGTGCCACAGTCCGGTTGCAAGAAAAACTGCCGCCAGATTCAGATAAGTTCTGATTTTTCCCCTGCGGTTGCCGCCCAGCGGAATATAAAGATAATCCCGGAACCAGCTGCTTAAGGAAATATGCCATCTGCGCCAGAACTCCTGAATAGAGCCGGACAGATAAGGATAATTAAAGTTTTCACAGATATCGAAGCCGAACATCTTTCCAAGGCCGACAGCCATATCGGAAAAACCGGAAAAATCATAATAAATCTGCAGCGTATACAAAAGCGCCGCGCACCACACCATCAGGCCGGTCACATTGTTGATATCCTGCCCGTAAATTTTGTCCACGCAGCTGCCGATAATGTTGGCAAGCAGCATTTTTTTGCCCAGACCATAGCAGAAACGGCGAATGCCCTCCGAGGTCTTCTCAAGCGTCTCGGTTCTGCTTTTGAGCTGCACGCCAAAATCCTTATAACGGGCGATAGGACCCACGGAAATCTTGGGAAAGAACGCCATATACAACGCCAGGTCCACCAGATTTTTCTCTGCCTTGTAATGACCGCGATACAGATCAAACAGATAAGCAATCGCGCCAAAGGTAAAGAAGGAAATACCGATGGGCAGCGGAATGTCCCGCATTTCAAACTCCTGATGCAGCAGACGGTTTAAAATGCGCAGCAGAAAGTTGAAATATTTGTAATAGCCCAGAATGCCAAGGTTGCAGAGTATACCTGCTGCCAGTACAAGCCTGGCCGCCAGAGGCTGTGCCGCAGAATTGGGCTGATATCCGGATTTCGGCTGCGAGGCGGAAGTAGGCTGCGCTGCAGAATTTTCGCTGCCTGTGGCATGTTTGTCCAGCAGCCTGCCCATAAGAAGACCGATTCCGTAGTTTAATAAAACAGAAATCAAAAGCAGCACAATATAAACCGGCTCGCCCCAGGCATAAAACACAAGGCTCGCCAGCAAAAGCAAAATATTTTTTAATTTGATGTTGCGAATGCACAGTCTGTCCAACACAAATACAACAGGCAGAAAGGCTGTGATAAAAATCATGGAATTGATACTCATTTAAATTTCTCCGACTTCAGGATTGTCTATAACAGATCATTCTTTGGGAACTGTCACGATTTTCTTTTTCTCTAGTATATCTCTTTTGACACATTTTTCAACCTTTTTTGAACGATACTGTTTGTGGTGGAAAGAACAAGGACATTATTCGCGGGGCGCCGGCCACCTGGTCCTGTGCCCCGCGAAAATCATCCGGCGCCGTCTGCAATGAAAAGGAACGCCCTACTCAGCCGCTCTTCTTCCGCCCGGTCAGCTGCGCTGCCCGGATCACGGTATTTCGATAAAAATCTTTACATTTGCAGGCAAAAGAATGTTTCATCACCCTGAAAATGCCCCACATGCCGCTCTCCACATCCCATTTCAGGCTGCCGGAGCGGTACAGATAGTCACCCGGCTCGCCCGCGCCATCAAGTAAGCGGATATCAAACCGGTTTCCAATGCTGATCGCACCCTGCAGTGCAATTTCACGGGAACCGGCATCCCGGGGCTGCTCTCTCCAGATATGCCCATGGATGGCAAATCCCACGTGCCGCGGTTTATCCGCAGGCATCAGTGTGCGAAACATCACATCATCTCCCGGGTAAGCTTTAAACACCGGCGTCGCAGGATCACCGTGTATCCGGCTGTTGAAAACCTGGGAAATCCGATTTCCCCGCCCCAGTCGATTGGCAAAGCGCTCCGACCGGTAATTATATCCTTTTTCTCCTGTATCTTCCGCATCCACAGGATCCGCCAGAACTTCTTCCGCTCCTGCCCCTGCTGTTTGAATCAGATTTTCTTCTTTATCCAGCAGGCGAATGCCATTCTGAATGAAAGTGACAAATTCCCGGAAGGGTTCTTTTCCCGGTGCCACGATCACAGCCTGCTCTTCAAAGGTGCCGTCCGCCGCCGAGAAATTTTTATACCAGGCTGAGCCCACAGGTTCGATGATAATCGCGCCGAACAAACCGTGATATCTGTGATTGCGCATGTCGCCGAAGGACTGCAGGGTGCAGGTTCCGTATTCCCGGTCTGCTCTCCACAGATAACGCTTGCTTTCTCCATAGCCTACCGTCTGCTCTCTGTTATTATAACCCACATTGACGCCGGAATCACATACCGGATCAAACTGCAGAAACTGAGGGCTTAAGGAAACCCGCGAAGAAGGCTTATGCTTTTCGTCCAGCGAAACCCTGGGATAGTCAAAATAAGGAATCGGCTGGCCGGGATCAAACAGATTGTGCAGCGTCACCTCAATCCAGTCACCCGCATTGGCCCGCAGAATCAGCGGTCGAGGCTCCATTTTTCCGGTGCGGACCGCCTCGGCATGCTCAAGCGGCACAAAAATAAGGCCATCCGGATCGTGATCTCCATGACGATTGTAACAGATGTTTTTCTGAATTGCCGCCACCTCATATTTTCTGACCACCGCACCGGGACCAGGACAGGGCGGCAGCAAAAGCAGCTGTTTTTCCAGATGACACAGCGGTTTTAAACATTTCTGCTTCTTTTCATACACGCGAAGGATGCCCCAAAGGCCCAGCCACGCATCATCGATGCCGCCGAAATAATACAGATAATCGCCGGGGCCGTAATCCTGGGTGATCCGCAGGTTAAAAGCTTCCGAGATGCCCAGCGACTGAGATGCCGCCAGCGGTGAATTTTGATCGTTTAACTCCTTTTGCCAGGACAGCCCTGCAAGGTTAAAACTGTGCTGTTCCTCATGGGCGCCGTCCAGCAGCCGTATCATCAGCTCCTCACCGGGATAGGTTTCCAGGATCGGCGTGGCAGGGTCACCATACACCAGCGAACTGAAAATATGAGACGGGTCTTCATGCTTTCGCAGCCGCTCCCGCATGGGTTCGCAGCGATAGTTGATGCCCATCACGCCGGGATCATCATGAGAGCCGGGCACTTCCGGCGGGTTTAAGGGATTTCCGTTCTTATCAAAAAGCAGCGCAAAGTCATGCACAAACAGGACGAACTCTCTGAACGAAGTACCGTCCTTTCTTTTGATCACCGCCCGGGTGCCGGCCAGAATTTCCTCTCCCGTTTTCGGGTCATGGAAGGTGGAACCGGCTTCCTCCACAATCAGTGCACCGAACACGCCGTGCTGCTGATGAGAATTGGCAAACAGATGATCATGGAAAAATACCGTATTCAGCTCTGTATTGGCAAAAAAACGCTCTATCAGCGTCTCATACCTTCTTGCTCCCGCAATATTATTCCAGCCATTGGCCGCACCGTCAGAAACGATGGTATCAAATTTTACCAGATGAATGTGGAATCCCACAATATCCGTTCTTGTAAAAAGCTGAAATGCGCTTTCTTCCAAAAATTCCGGCAAAAGATTGGTCAGCCGCACCTCGATGCAGTCTCCCGCATGGGCCCGGATCACCAGCGGCTCAACACAGATTTCGCCGCATTCCACTTTTTTCACATAACAATCCAGACCGCCGTGCTTTTCCAGCTCTTCTTTTAAGACGAAAAAGCGGCCCTGGGGGTCGTGCCAGCCGAAGCTGTTGTAGGTCACTTTGGCCTGCACCACAGCAATTTCAAATACACGGACGTTTTCGCATCGGTCACAGCATTTCGTGTCTTTGTGCCAGCTGCAGCCGCAGCTGTCCGTATGACAGGGACAGGTGTCGCAGTAGAGCGCGCCCGGCTCAAAGTCTTCCACAAAATTCGCTTTCTCCAGCGGTGTGGGATCAATGACATTTTCTCCGTTTTTGTCCAGAATGCCCAAAGGCGGCTGCAGCGGCGCTTCCCCAAAGGTGCCGTTGATGAAATTGGGATATCCCGGATGACATTCGTCTTTCTTGGGCGGACGTTTCCGATCCTTTAGGGGAATCAATGGCGGAATACGTGTTCCGTCAGGCAGTTTTCCGCAGCCATCCTCCAATTTATCATAAATTCTCCACAGGGTCCACATGCCTTCATGAAAATGGGGGTATAAATGACAATGAAAAATCACATCTCCAATGGTGCGGTTTAAGCTGCCCGCCCCATACAGAATGTCCAGCGTATAGCATTCCTGGGGACTGATGGAAATGGAGTCGATGATCATGGAATCCGAATCATTTCCTTCCAGCCGCCACTGATGATTGTGCAGATGAAAGACATGCGTTTCCTTTACGCCGCCATGAACGAGGCGGATTTTTGCCGGATCACCCACATAGGCTTTTAAAATCGGCGGTGCCGGGTCTCCATAAACCCAGGAACTCATGGAAATGTCCTCGCCCGAATCGCCCGGATCGTGGGTCAGCGGATGACGGTTGCGCATGGGCTCTGCCCGATAGCTGATAGCCGTAGTCATGCCCGGCAGCCCGGTCATGTGGTCTACAGGCTGCTCTCCATTTTTATCCTTCATTTCCAGTTCATCATGAAAAAATACCGTATACTCCCGAAAAGCCTGCCCTGTGGGCGGATAAATATCGGCAAACAGACCGCTCTCCAGCGCTTCCCCTGTCTCCGGATTTTTCCAGTCTGCCCCGGGGGCTTCCACAATCACCGCTCCGAAAAGCCCGTGCACATTGGTGCCCTCTTCGCCGCTTCTGGCATCTCCCAGATCAGAAAACAAAAATACGCCTTCCCGATCCGCATACCAGGTATAGCAGATGCTGTTTGCCGTGGTGGAATCCCGGTTAAATCCCACGCTGGCGCCATCCGATGTCTGCACATCATAGGAAAGCCCCTGCACATGCATCGAAAGCCGCCGGTCCAGAGAATGACTGAAATTTATTTTCAGCGTATCTCCCAGATTAGCACGAATTACCAGCGGCTGCACCGCTTCACAGGGCTGGGGAATTTCCTGATTAAAATTCTCAAGTGCGCATTTTCGGATTTTTTCTGCATCTTTTTTTAACACATATAAAAGCCCGTCAGGGTCATGATCGCCATACTTATTATAAACGATCGGTATCTCAATAGCCTCGATGTCAAACTGCCTGCATTTTCCCTGTTCCTTATAATTCCATAACTCCATCGCAATCCTCCAACAGGCGAAGATAGTGGTTCGCCTCACGCAGTACATGATCCGCCAAAAGCGGCAAAATCAGGGACGAAATCTGACATTCCGTGATGCCCTTTGTGCCCGCCGCCTTAAACTCGCGGTATCTGATCGTTTCCTGTCTCGTTCTGGCCGTCAGCTCCTCGGCCTGACAATCCTTTTTCTTTGCTTCTTCCAAAAGCGCTTTATATTCTTTTGCAAATTCATCCGCCGTGCCGATCAGCGCTTCCTCTGTGGGATCCAAAAGCCCCCGGATGAACAGCGCATGCTCCATCATGATCTGATTCCAGAACACTTCCGTACGCGCAAACGCGCGGCAGCCCTCCATTTCGCGTCCCTGCAGTTTCTGAATCTGACAGCGATACAGCTTTGCCTCCCTCAGGATGTGCTCGATGAGCAGCGGATAATTTGCCGTATACAGCCGGCAGGACTTCACCTCCCGCAGCAGCTCTTCCTTAAAATCAATCAGGCCGTCCAACAGCCGAAGCGCCCGCTGATTCAGCATGTCAACCTGATTGGAAAAACCACAGCTGATTCTGCCCTGCCCACACTGCATCTGCCGAAGCTGCCGCGTAAGGGCGGTATCGAGCCTGATTCCGGTCAGAAAACTGCTCTGCATCTCCGCTTTGTGCGTGTATTCCGTAAAAAATTCTCCGGAAACCAGCACCCGGTTTCGCACCATTCCGTTTCCGAGGGCAATGGCCTGGGCTAAAATCCGCTCAAATCCGACTTTGAACCGATCTGCCCGCCTGATATAATCTCCATTTTTTCCCTGAAAACCAGCTTCCAGGAAAAATGCGTGCTCCTTCATAATCCTGGCAAAAAAAAGATGCGTTTCCAGGGATAAAATTTCATAATTTTCCATTGTGATGCATACCTTAGTCTTTTCTATATTGTATGCAAAAGCAGAGTTGGCAGTGTGGGATAGGAACGCACAAAATGGCAGAATCAGGGAATTTTCTGGAAGAATTGGCTTTTGCACGTCAGTGCAGCAAAGTCTTTGTTCTGGCATAAAAAAACGACAGTCGGATTTTCCTTTTCAGGAGAACATTCCGGCTGCCGCTCATGGCTTTTCCAATATATTCTCTTCCGTGTACAAAGAACCACAGGTTTTTTGGGATACGGGAGATGTACTTTTTGCTGCAATCACTTCTTCATTTTCTGCTGCAGTCATCTCTTCATCAACTGATCAAACACTTCCGCGCAGGCAATGGTCAGACTGTGGGGCACGATTTCGCTCTCGATTTTTCCCGCTCTGATGCAGTCAACGACCTCCTGCGCTTCGTAAACAAAACCGTTTTCAGTCACTTCATCTTTGAAATAATCCGTCTGATTGCCCTGCTCATCATAAACAAACACTTCGGAACCGAAATGCGGATGCGGCACCGCCATTCTGCCTGCGCTGCCGCAGATCACCAGCCCTTCTCCGATGTTTGTCAAAAAAGAACTCTCACAGGAGGCCAGCATGTCGGATGCGCCATTTTTTCCTTTAAACCGCAGCAAAACATGATCCGTCACATCCACTCCTGTCTCGCCAAAAACTGCTGTGGCCTTCACCTCTGTGGGCTCGCCCATCAGCCAGGTCATGATCTCATAACCGTATACGGTCAGGTCAAAGGCCGCGCCGCCGCCCAGCTGCGGATTCAGATAACGGTTGTTCGGATCTTCCGGCGCATGAAAGCCGATCTTAATGTTGGCATAAACCGGATTTCCGATCTTTCCGGCCTGCAGCCACTGCTTTGCCCTGTTCACCGCAGGCAGAAAACGGCTCCACATCGCTTCCATGATAAACACCTGCTTTTCTTCTGCCAATGCAAAAACTTCCCTGGCTTGCTCGCTGTTTAAAAACATGGCCTTTTCACAGAGAACGGGCGTG
>JAFUMV010000106.1 GCA_017482485.1 Lachnospiraceae bacterium | reverse complement strand
TTTCTTTGCGGGCTGGGACACGGAAAAAGATTTTTATGAGCAGTTTGATGGGAGAGTTACGCAAGCGCAGACAGCACTCGCCCAGATAAAATAGAATTGGAATAAAATGGAGGATGCCGGTAAGAGGCATCCTTTTTGAATACAGATTTTTACTTGCCAAAACCGAACATATGTACTATAATAATCGTACAGAACATATGTTTGGATAACGTGATGAGTATACATATTTCAACAGGAATGACAATAATGGAGAAGCTGGAGATACTGAGCGATGCGGCCAAGTATGATGTGGCCTGCACCAGCAGCGGCAGTGAACGAAAGAATGATGGGACGGGAATCGGGAATGCGGTGAAAGCAGGCATTTGTCACAGCTTTTCTTCGGATGGAAGGTGTATCAGCCTTTTGAAGATTCTTTTTACCAACGAATGTATTTATGACTGCAAATATTGCATTAATCGTCGTTCCAATGATGTGCCCAGAGCATCCTTTACACCGGATGAACTCTGCAGGCTGACGATAGAGTTTTATCGCCGTAATTATATTGAAGGGTTATTTTTAAGTTCCGGGATTTTATACAATCCTACCTTTACCATGGGGCTGATTTATCAGACAGTTTACAAGCTTCGCAATGAGTACCGCTTTCAGGGCTATATCCACGTGAAGGCAATTCCGGGAGCGGATCCGGAACTGATACAGATGGTTGGTTTTTTGGTGGACAGAATGAGCATCAATTTGGAGCTTCCCACAGCTGAGGGGCTTTCACGTCTGGCCCCGAATAAGCATAGAAAGACGATATTGGCTCCTATGAGACTGATTCAGAACGGAATTGTCAGCAATCGGGAAGAACTGGCACTTTATCGGAATGCGCCCGAATTTGTGCCTGCAGGACAGTCTACGCAGATGATTATCGGGGCTACACCGGAGAATGATTACCAGATACTTACGGTGGCAGAGAAGCTTTATCAGAAGTTTGATTTAAAGAGGGTATTTTACTCCGCTTTTGTCCGTGTGAATGAAGACAGAGAGCTGCCTGCTCTGCCGGGCGGTCCGCCGCTTCTGCGGGAGCACAGGCTGTATCAGGCGGACTGGCTGCTTCGTTTTTACGGTTTTGAGGCGAAGGAGCTTTTGAGTGAGGATAGGCCGGATTTTAATATTCTGCTTGATCCGAAGGCAGATTGGGCGCTGCGCCATCTGGAGGAGTTCCCTGTGGAGATCAATCGGGCCCCCTATGAGAAGCTGCTTCGGGTGCCCGGAATCGGTGTCAAGAGCGCCAGAAGAATTGTGCAGGCACGCAGAAGCAGTCAGCTGGAGTTTCAGCATCTGAAAAAGATCGGAGTTGTGCTGAGGCGTGCGGTATATTTTATTACCTGCAACGGAAGAATGATGTATTCGGTTAAGATTGAGGAAGATTTTATCACCAGACAGCTGTTGGATTGTAAAGAGCGGCTGCCCTTTGATGCAGACGGTGCAACATACAGGCAGTTGTCCCTGTTTGATGACAGACGTTTTGTGATGGGACAGGATCAGCTCATCCGGCAGGTAATCAGTTGAGCAAAAGAGAGGGCAGATATGATACAGTCCATTTTAGTATGTCAGAATTCCATGGAAGGAGTATTGACTGCGATTTATCGGGTATATGAGTGGAAACTCAACGGACCGGACACCATGATTCAGATTGGTGAAGCGGATTTGCGTCTGTTTGCAAATTATTATGAAGTGGAAACTGTTCCGCCGCTGGCTGAGAAAGTGGCGTCCACAGTTTTGAAGCGATTCGGAGAGGATACCTGGGAGTTTATCTGTTATGCGCTGGCGTCTGAGGACCCCGGAAAGGGGCAGGCTGTTTACCGGACAATTGCAGAGGGACTGGCAGGGGCAATACGCGGCCCACTGATGCACGGACTGGCCAATGACGATATTCGCAAGGTGTTTGAACTGAGCCGTCATGTACATAATGAGGCGCATCGAATGATAGAATTTTTGCGGTTCAGGGAAGTGGAAGGGAATATTTTAATGGCACGGATTGAGCCGGATGCCGATGTGACAGCACTGATTATGCCGCATTTTGCAGACCGTTTTCCGCTGGAAAATTTTGTGATTGTAGATACCAGACGCAGACTGGCCGGAATACATTCGGCCCGAAAACCGTGGTTTGTTGCCCGATATGAGAAAGAAAAAGATGCACAGGTGGAGGGAATTTTGGGGCAGTATTCGGAAAATGAACAGGAAATGGAGGAATTGTTCAAGCATTTCTGTAAAACGCTGGGAGTTAAGGAACGCAGAAATATCAAACTGCAGCAGCAGTTTCTGCCGTTGAAGTACAGACCGTTTATGACGGAATTCACGTAATTGGCATGGCGTGGGCATACTCATTTCCTGATTTTAATAAGAACGTTCAGAAGCTGTAAAGCTTCAGTCTGTCTAAGCACATTTCCTTCATTTTCTGTTATTGTATAATAGCACCAGTTATGGGCAGACTACTATTGAAAAGACTGCCGTATTGGAGGAAAACAGGTATGGAAAAGACAACGGGATGTGTGGAATATAAGATCAGGCTGATGCCGGATGAAGTGAACCGTTTTGTAAAGGCGGCAACAAAATGTGATTTTGATGTTGATATCGCTTATAACAGTTTTGTGGTGGATGCCAAGTCCATTGTAGGTGTTTTCGGACTTGATTTTCGCTATCCGCTTAAAGTGGTCTGCCATGGCTATGATCAGAATTTTGATTCCTATCTGAAGGGATTGGGGAATGGTCTGCTGTCTTCACAGCTGCAGGGCTGACTTTCTGTTTGACGCAGGGCCTGGAAGCGTGTACTATTTTTATATAGTGATGACTGTTCAGAAATCGGCTGGTGTGAAGGGCGTGAACAGTTAGATAACGTGCAGCTGTCGTGAACGTCCCAAACGGGCGAAATCGGCAGGTTGGGTCAGGAGAATGTTGTGGAGATCAGAAATTCTGTTCGCAGTCTGGTGGAATTTATATTGAGAGCCGGAGATATTGACAATCGAAGAAAGAGCTCGCCGGAGGATGCCATGTCCGAAGGAAGCAGAATCCATCGTATGATTCAGCGTCGTATGGGGTCTGAATATCATGCGGAGGTCACGATGCGGTATCGCTGCGAATATGCGGACTATAGCCTGCTGATAGAAGGAAGGGCAGACGGAGTAATAGACGGAAAGCCGGTGACAATTGATGAAATTAAGGGAACCTATCGGGATTTGGCGAAAATGAAGGCTCCGGATCCGGTGCATCTGTCACAGGCGAAATGCTATGCATGGATTTATGCTCATGATTATGGATGCACTGAGATGAAAGTGCGAATGACTTACTGTAATCTGGACACGGAGGAAATCCGATATTTCGAATCACAATATACCATGGCGGAACTGACGGATTGGTTCATGAATGTGCTCAGGCAGTATAAGAAATGGTCAGATCAGGAGATTGCCTGGAAGGAGAAAAGGCAGACTTCTATTCGAAATACATCCTTCCCTTTTTCCTATCGGGAAGGGCAGAAGGAACTGATCACTCATGTCTATCACACGATTTTTCATAAGAAGAAATTATTTATGGAGGCACCCACAGGGGTGGGAAAGACCATATCCACTGTCTTTCCTGCAGTGAAAGCAATCGGAGAGGGGAAAGCTGACAGAATTTTTTACCTGACCGCCAAGACAATCACGAGGACCGTGGCGGATAATTGTTTCTCCCTGCTGCGGAATTGCGGATTGAAATTTCGGACGGTGACTCTGACCGCCAGAGATAAGATTTGTTTTATGGAAGAATCCGAGTGTAATCCGGATTATTGTCCTTATGCCAAGGGACATTATGACAGAATCAACGATGCGATTTTTGACATGCTGATGTCGGAGGAAAATTTTGGGCGGGAGAAGATCGAGGAATATGCTCAAAAGCACAGAGTCTGTCCTTTTGAGATGGCTCTGGATATGAGTCTTTTTTCTGATGGCATTATTTGTGACTACAATTATGTTTTTGATCCGCATGTTTATTTAAGGCGCTTTTTTGGTGACGGAAA
Source organism: Lachnospiraceae bacterium (assembly GCA_017482485.1). Lineage (GTDB taxonomy): Bacteria > Bacillota > Clostridia > Lachnospirales > Lachnospiraceae > Gallintestinimicrobium. Next base: position 3,102 of record JAFUMV010000106.1, on the reverse strand, counting down.
CCAGAAAGGAAAGTCTGTTTTTCTGGTGGACGAAGCACATAATCTGCTGGAACGGGGACGGGAAATGTACAGTGCCGTTCTCTATAAAGAAGATTTTCTGGCATTGAAGAGGACGATCAGAGCTTATGATACCCGGATGGAGAAGCTTCTTGAGAAATGCAATCGGGAGCTACTGAATTTGAAACGGGAGTGTGAGGACTGGTGTATTGTGGAACAGATTGACCCTTTTGTGCAGTCATTGATGCGGCTTTCTTCGGGAATGGAGGATTATCTGGAGAATCATGATGACAGTCCCGTGCGGAGAGAGGTTCTGGATTTTTATTTTGAAGTGTCACATTTTCTGATGATCTATGAACTTATGGATCGAAAATATGTGATGTATACCCAGTTTGATGAAGAAGGGCGCTTCTTTTTGAAGCTGTTCAATGTGGATCCGTCAGGAAATCTGAAGGAGTGCCTTGACCGGGGCGTGAGCAGTATTTTATTTTCTGCTACGCTGTTGCCTATTCAGTATTATAAAAAGCTGCTGGGCGGGGACGAGACGGATTATGAAGTCTATGCTAGGTCCACTTTTGATCCTGCAAGAAAGGCTCTGTTTTTGGCGCAGGATGTGACCAGTCGCTACACGCGCCGTTCGGACATGGAGTACTATAATATCGCCAGCTACATACATCAGATTGTGAGCATGCGTTATGGAAATTATATGGTGTTTTTCCCCTCTCATGTGTTTTTACAGCATGTCCTTGAAATCTATCAGGATTATTTTGCAGAAACTGATCACGCAGAATGTCTGGTGCAGGAAGATTATATGAGTGAGGAAGACAGAGAGGCTTTTATCAGGCGGTTTGAGGGAAATGATCGCTGTGATCTGTCGGATATTATTCAGATGGAAATTGAGATTGAGGAAGAATCCAGTCTGGTTGGCTTTTGTGTACTGGGCGGGATTTTCTCAGAAGGGATTGATTTAAAGGAGGAAAGTCTGATCGGTGCGATGATTGTGGGAACAGGCCTTCCGCAGGTATGCACGGAACGGGAAATTTTAAAACAGTATTTCAGCGAAGATGGAGAGAATGGATTTGATTACGCCTATAGATATCCGGGAATGAATAAGGTTTTGCAGGCTGCCGGGCGCGTGATCAGAACCGCCGATGATATCGGCGTTGTGGCCCTTTTGGATGAGAGATTTCTGCAGCGGTCCTATCAGCGTCTGTTTCCGCGGGAATGGGAAAGCTTTGAGGTGGTGAACAGCCGGACCGTTGCCGGGCGGGTGGAAAAGTTTTGGAATGACTGGTTATAGAACTTCGTACTGCCGCATCAATGGAAAAAATCACTGGTGCGGCAGCAGAATTTCAGGATACGAAATTCCGTTCAAAAATAAAACATCTCAGCATGTTAATTGCCTGTTTTTAACCATGCAATTTCCTTTTTATAAGGAGGAAGTGTTTTTCCGGGGGTTTGGGGATCCGGATACCAGGGTGTTTCCAGAATTTTAGGAATTCCTGGATAGTCAGGATGGTGGACCAGACGGTAAAGCGGGTCAAAACCGATGCAGCCGTCACCGATATCGGCATGACGATCCTTAGCGGCACCTCTTTCGTTTTTACTGTCATTGATGTGAAAAACTGCGATCTGACTTTTCCCAAGTATGCGGTCAAATTTGTCCAGAACGCCATCCAGATCATGAATGATATCATAACCGGAGTCGTGGACATGGCAGGTATCAAAGCAGACTCTCAGACGTTCCGGATATTTGCATTTCTCATAAATCGCAGCAAGTTCTTCAAAAGTTTTTCCGATTTCAGAACCTTTTCCCGCCATGGTTTCCAGCGCAACGAAGACAGGAGAATCGATGGACAATACCTCATTAAGGCCATCTGCAATGCTTTGTATTCCTGCCTCGGTGCCTGCCCCCACATGGGAACCGGGATGAAGAATCAGGATTTTGCTGCCCATTTTTTGGGTGCGTTCCAATTCCTGGGCCAGGAAATCAACGGCAAGCTGATAGGTTTCAGCCTTGAGTGTATTTGCAAGATTGATAATGTAGGGTGCATGTACAATGAACTGCTGCATGTTGTTTTGCCGCATCAGATCCCAGGCTTCTTGGATACGCAGTTCATCCAAAGCCTTTCTGCGCGTGTTCTGTGGCGCACCGGTATAGAGCATGAATGTATTTGCATCATAGGACAGCGCTTCCTTGACGGAACCAAGCATCATTTCTTTCCCGCTCATGCTGACATGGGAGCCTAACAGCGGCCGATTCGAATCCGGTTTCGGCGCCTGTTCAAACAGGGAGGTATGTGTCATTATAATCGTTCCTTTCAGACAAAATTATTTTCAGTGTACGGGTATTTGAGCCAACCGCAGACAGAAACGGAAATTCTGCCGGCAGCTGCGTACTAAGATCATAACATAAAATAGGTCGGTGGAAAAGTGGAGATCAGAAACGGATGGATGACATAATAAGGTACGGTTTACAATAATATACATATGGGAAAAATTCGAAAAAAAGTCTGTTTTTGAAGAAATGACACAAGTGTCATGGGATCTGACATGAGGAAAAAGCGAATATGACAGACAGAAATGTGGATAACTATGTGGAAATTGGGGATTTGTCAGACAATTTAATTGAATATTTGAAAAATTCAACGCGTTATCCACAATTATAAAAAATTTGTCGTTTTTTTGTAAAAAAACTGATCTGGTCAACGAAGTTATGTAACCATGATCCGGAATAAAAACCAGAAATTATCAGATCGTATTGATTGAGTGAATGCTAAAAAAATGGTAAAATAGAGAAGGCGATTCATCACCGGAAATTCATGAATTGGGGGTGGGGTCAGAATATGACATGTGAGGAGGGTCACTACAATGTGGGCATATGAAAGTATTTTTTACCAGATTTATCCGTTGGGTTTTTGCGGCGCTCCATTTGAAAATGATGGGATACAGGAGCATCGCATCTTAAAGGTGAATGAGTGGATTCCCCACATCAAAGAGCTGGGAGCCAATGCTATCTATTTTTCTCCCGTTTTTGAATCTGATACACATGGATATAACACGCGGGATTACAGAAAGATTGACTGTCGTCTCGGAACCAATGAG
>JAFUMV010000105.1 GCA_017482485.1 Lachnospiraceae bacterium | reverse complement strand
AGAAAATCCCTTTGTTTTCACTTCTTCATTGACATCCGGAAGGGGCACCACATCATACTCACAGCTAAAAGTTCCGTCCGCTTTTGCCTGTTCGATGCTCTGTAAAATGTCCGTGGTAGCTACCGTAAATACCAGCTTTCCGGCCAGGAAATCCGATACCACCGCGTCATAGCTTGAGTTTTTTGCATCAATCGAAAAGAACTGATTCAGCTCCTGATAAGCGGTCAGACCTTTTACCGCCTCCAGATTGTAAATATCAATCTGAGATTCATCATCTCCGCAGGCACCTCCTGCATTCATATAGTTGCCTGCAAAGAAGTAATTATAGAAAATATCCGATACGTCCCATTTAAATACCGCCTCAACCGTTTCCGGAGCGTTGTACTCATCCGCAAAGGCAAGAATATCATCGATCGTTTCCGGAATCAGATCCTGCTTGCTGACAGAAAGCTCTTCCGCCGCCTGCTGCAGATACGTGCTGTTGTATACCAGCGCGCTGGTTTCAAAATAAAGCGGATATGCCACCTTATTTCCCTGATAGGTCACAGCATCCAGCGCCGCCTGCGGAAAGTTTTCGGCAGTGACAAGATTGCCTGCATCCTCAATTTCCTCTGCCAGACCGGCCAGATGCGCCTTCTCCAGACTGTCATTGCTGACGATATAAAGATCCGGTCCGCCGTTTCCATCCAGTGAAGCGGCATTGACCGCTTCCAGATATTCCAGACCGGAGGTCAGCACCGGCACAACACGCACATCATATTCTTCCTGATAATCAAACGCCACGCTGGCCAGATAGTCCCCCAGCACTTCGTCCGTATACCACAGGGTGATCGTAGGTTTTGCAATCAGCGCGTTTTCCGGAATCACACCGGGAAGCACCCTGGTTTGAGAAGCCGTAAAGGCAACTGCTCCGCAAACCGCCAGAACCCCGACAACTGCACAAAGTCTTTTTCTCAGACCCATAAATTACCTCAATTTTCTGCCAGGCAGCTGTCCAGAATGCTGATCATCTCATCCACATTTTCTTTCGTGATCACAAGTGACGGCACAAAACGAATAATGTACGTACCGGCATTGATCAGGATCAATCCCGCTTCCAGCGCTGCACTGATGTAGGGAGCCACCGGTCTGTCAAATACCAGGCCCTGCATCAGTCCGGCTCCGCGCCTGGTCTGAATAAAATCATATTTGGATACGAGCATATCCAGTTTTTCTTCCAGATATCCCGCAACCTCATTCACATTATCTATTATATGGTTCTTTTCAAATAAATCAAGCACTTTGGAAACGGCAGCGCATGCCAGCGGATTTCCGCCATAAGTGGTGCCGTGATCTCCTGCTGCCAGGGAATTTGCTCCCACTTTCTCATTCAACAAAAATGCGCCTACGGGAACGCCGCAGCCCAGAGCCTTGGCCGTAGTCATGATATCCGGTTTTACGCCGTATTTCTGCCAGGCAAACATATAACCTGTTCTGCCCATGCCGCACTGAATTTCGTCCAGAATCAGTAAAATATCTCTTTCGTCACAGAGTGTGCGGATCTTTGTCAGGAATTCTTCCGTAGCCGGATAAACGCCGCCTTCCCCCTGAACGGTTTCCAGAATGATGGCACAGGTCTTATCATTTACATTTGCCAGCACACTTTCAAAATCATTCATATCCGCAAAACGGATATTGCCGATACCGGGTTCAAATGCTTCTCTGTATTTGGGATTTCCTGTTACGGAAAGAGCGCCCATGGTCCGTCCGTGGAAAGAATGATTCATGGCGATGATCTCGTGATCTGTGGAACCATCCTTCAAATAGGCATATTTACGCGCTGCCTTGATGGCACCTTCCACAGCTTCCGCTCCGCTGTTGGTAAAAAATACCCGATCCATGCCGGACACTTTCTTTAATTTTCTTGCCGCTTCAATGGCCGGCATATTGTAATAATAGTTGGAGGTATGAATCAGCTTGTCGATCTGCTCCTTCAACGCATCATTATATTCTTTGTTGTTATAACCGAGCGCAAAAACAGCGATTCCGGAAAAGAAATCCAGGTATTTTTTCCCGTTAAGATCGTATAAATATACACCATCGCCCTTGTCCAGAACAACCTGGTAGCGGTTATAGGTATGTAAAAGAGCGCTTTCCGCCTCTTCAATATACTGTTTCATCATGTCTGACATTTTATTTCTCCTTTTTTCCCAGTTTGCCGGGCAGAGGCTCGTCATCTCCCACAATCGCGGTTCCCACCCCGTGATCAGTAAAGATTTCCAGAAGCAGGCAATGCGGGATGCGGCCATCCAGAATATGCACCTTATGCACACCGTTTTTCACAGCGGAAGTACAGTTTGCAAGCTTGGGCAGCATACCGCCGCCGATATAGCCCTCGCTGATCAGTTTGTCTGCATCGCTGACACGAATGCGGCTGATGAAGGAATCCTTATCTTCAAAGTCTTTGTACAGCCCTTCCACATCGGTGAGAAATACCAGTTTATCAGCACCCACAGCCTTTGCGATGGCACATGCTGCGTCATCGGCATTAATATTGTAGCTTTCACAGTTTTCATCCATGCCGACAGGTGCAACAATCGGAAGGAAATCCCGATCAATCAGATCATACAAAATCTTGGGATTCACCTCAGTCACATTGCCCACAAAGCCGATATCCTGACCGTCTGCATACTTCTTTTCCACCTTTAACAGGCCGCCGTCCTTGCCGCTGATACCGGCTGCCATGACGCCCAGCTTTTCCACCATGGCAACCAGATTCTTGTTCACCCGGTTCAATACCATTTCGGCGATTTCCATGGTCTCTTCATCCGTCACGCGCAGGCCGTTGACAAACTGTGCCTTTTTGCCGGATTTCTCCACCCATTTGCTGATGGCCTTACCGCCGCCGTGAACGATGATAGGCTTAAATCCTACCAGCTTCAGCAGCGTTACATCCTGAATCACGCTGCGCTGCAGCTCTTCGTTGCTCATCGCAGAGCCGCCGTACTTTACCACAATAATTTTACGATTGAATTTCTGAATGTAAGGAAGGGCCTCGACTAAGACCTCCGCTTTCTTCATGATGGTTTCCATTTCCCGTTTATTTTCCATTTTTTCCTCCGACCCTCAGAGTCCATTAAAAAAGATTTTTCAGCTTCTGTAATCCGCATTGATTTTTACATAGTCATAAGTCAGATCGCAGCCCCATGCGGTAGCTGTCTCATCGCCCATCTTCATGTCCACGAGAGCGGTCACCTCGGGACAGGACAGAATCTTCGTTGCTTCCTCTTCGCTGTAATCAGCGGCAACACCATCCTGAAAGATCAGCATCTTTCCGGCGCTGCTTTCCAGATACAGCTCGATTTTTTCAGGATCGAATTTTACACCGGAATAACCGAGTGCACATAAAATACGTCCCCAGTTGGCATCGTGTCCGAAGATTGCTGCCTTTGTCAGGCTGGAAGTGATGACGGATTTTGCCAGTGTTCTTGCATTTTCTTTGGTGTCCGCATTGTAAACCTTTGTCTCAAATAAAGCGGTTGCACCCTCTCCGTCTCCTGCGATTTTCTTTGCCAGCGTTTCGTTGATCATATGTAAAGCAGCCTTAAAGGTCTCATAATCTGCATTCTTCTCCGTAATTTCTGCATTGCCTGCCATACCGTTTGCCAGCACCAGCAGAGTGTCATTGGTGGAGGTATCGCCGTCAACAGATACCATATTGAAGGTATCCTGTACGTCCTCGCTCAAAGCCTCCTGCAGAAGTTCTTTGGAAATGTTCGCATCGGTGGTCACAAATGCCAGCATGGTGCACATGTTGGGATGAATCATGCCCGAGCCCTTGCACATACCGCCCAGAGTCACTGTTTTGCCGCCGATCTGTATCTGAACCGCCACCTGTTTGGAAACGGTATCCGTTGTCATGATCGCTTCTGCCGCCAGCGTACCCGCATCCAGAGTATCCTCCAGCATGCCTGCCAGCTTCTTTGTTCCCGCTGCGATTCTGTCGATGGGAAGCTGCATGCCGATGACGCCGGTAGAGCACACCAGCACACTGTCTGCCGGAATATTCAGACTTTCTGCCGCTGCATCCGCAGTCTCTTTGCAGTAATCATAGCCCTGCTTGCCGGTACATGCATTGGCAATGCCGGAATTCACCACAACCGCCTGTGCAGCTTTGCTGTTGGTTACCACTTCCCGGTCCCAGAGCACGGGCGCTGCTTTCACCACGTTTGTGGTGAAAACACCTGCTGCCTTACAGGGCACTTGGCTGTACACCATCGCCATATCTTTTCTGTTTTTGTATTTGATTCCGGCTTCCGCACCGGCTGCCAGAAATCCCTTTGCTGCGGTCACGCCGCCTTTGATCATTTCCATTTGCTCTCTCCTCTTGTTCAAACGGCGGCATCCGCTGTATGCCGCACTCTCTCGCACACTTCTGCGATTTAAAAAACTGCAGTCTCTGAAAATTCCGATTGCCGGCCGGAATAAAATTTTCCGCCCGGCGTTATGTATAAATATACATCTTATTCAATAATTATGCAATAGTTATGCATTAAATTTTTCAATATTTTTTGTGTTTAAAACAAAATCATAATAGTTTAAGTCTTCCCGCTTCGTCCAGCCGATGCATTTCCAGAACGCATTGCCTATATCGTTCTTCGTAAACGCAATCAGAGATACCTTGCTGATCTCTTCTGCCTTCAGCGCGTTCATGCAGGCAACCACCATGGCCTTGCCGATGCCCAGCATACGGTAGTCCTCATGCACGCAGACATGGTATAAGCATCCGCGTCTGCCATCATGACCGCACAAAATGGCTCCTACCACTTTGCCGTCCATCTCAGCCACCACGCTGGTACTGGGATTTCTTTTCAAAAAACGTTCCACTCCTGCGCGGGAATCATCAATGCTGCGGATGGAAAATCCACGGATTGTCATCCATAATTCGTAAACGCTGTCATAGTCCTCAATCTGCATCGTCCTTACGGTAAACATTTTCTCGTCCATTTTAATCCTTCCGGGCCATGCCCAAATTACAGGCATTGCCTGCATCACTTCAAATCTCCTGTTTTTTGCACATTCTTTGACAGTTTACGCCCATATTTTTTCCATGTCAAGTCATTCTCTGCAATTGGGGCGAACAGTTCACATCTTCGCACGGTCTGCGCAGTAAATACGCAGACCGGTGTGAGCAGTACCCTCCGCGTACAAAGGTAACCTATAAAGAATCAATTGAAATAAATCCGCAACATGTTATAATCAAGCTGTGGAACAGCCCTGACATGATAAGCGACTGAATCTTTCGCCCATATCCTGTCAGCATCATTTCCATATTATACTTTCGAAAGAAGAGAAAAATATGAACATAATCATCATCGGCTGCGGCAAGGTCGGCACTACGCTGGCAGAGCTGCTTTCCGCCGAAAATCATGACATCGTTCTTGTGGACGAAAAACCCCAGAAGCTGTCCGCAATTCCGGAAACGCTGGACGCCCTTCGCGTCACAGGAAACGGTGCCAGCATCAACACCCTGCAGGAAGCCGGCATTAAGACGGCAGATATTCTCATTGCCGTGACAGGCTCAGATGAGCTGAACCTGCTGTGCTGCCTGATTGCCAAAAAGGCCGGCAAGTGCCATACCATCGCCAGAGTGCGCAACCCCATTTATAATAAGGAAATTGATTTTATCAAGGAAAAGCTGGGCATCTCCATGATCATCAATCCGGAGCTGACCGCTGCAACGGAAATTTCCCGTCTGCTGCGTTTTCCTTCTGCGATCAAGATTGATACCTTCGCCAAGGGCCGTGTAGAACTATTAAAATTCCGCATCCGTCCTGAATTCAAGCTGAACGATATGCCGCTGTATGAAATCGGCACCAAAACAGACAGCAATATCCTGATCTGCGCCGTGGAACGGGGCGGCGAAATCACAATTCCCGGCGGTAATTTTGTGTTAAAAGACAACGATGTGCTTTCCATCGTGGCCTCCCCCAGAGATGCGGCCCGCTTCTTCCATAATATCGGTTTAAAAACCAATCAGGTCCGCAACACCCTGATCGTCGGCGGCGGTAAAATCGGCTATTATACTGCCAAGCTTTTGCTGGATATGAAGATAGATGTTCATATTGTAGAGAACAATCTGACCCGCTGCGAGGAACTGACCGAGCTTTTGCCGGAGGCTACCATCATCCACGGGGACGGAACGGACAAGCAGCTTTTGCTGGAGGAAGGTCTTGCCACGGCAGAGGCCTTTGTAACCCTGACCAATCTGGATGAGGAAAATCTTCTGCTTTCCCTGTTTGCAAAAGCCAACTCCAATGCCAAGCTGGTTTCCAAGGTCAACAAAATTTCCTTCACGGATATCATCAACAATCTGGATATCGGCAGTGTCATTTATCCCAAATATCTGACCGCCGACTATATCCTGCAGTATGTGCGCGCCATGTCGAACTCCATCGGTTCAAACAATGTAGAAACCCTGTATCAGATTCTGGACAACCGGGCAGAGGCGCTGGAATTTGCCATCCATGAAAAATCCGCAGTGACCGATGTCCCGCTGGCTCAGCTGAAGCTGAAGAAAAATCTGCTGATCGGCTGCATCAACCGTCACGGACGCATTCTGATCCCCAAAGGTCAGGACAGCATTCAGGTCGGCGATACGGTCATCATTGTCACTACCCAGAAAGGTCTGGACGACATTCAGGATATCCTGAGAAAGTAGGCACTGCTGTATGAATTATTCCATTATTTTATATGTAATCGGCTGGGTGTTAAACATACAGGCTGCCCTTATGGTGCTCCCCTGTATCACAGCCCTGATCTATGGAGAAAAATCCGGCTGGGCGTTCGTCATCACCATGGCTGTCTGCCTGATCATCGGCCTTCCGCTGGTCATCAAAAAGCCGAAAAACCGGGTATTTTACCTGCGTGAAAGTTTTATCTCCACCGCATTGAGCTGGATTGTGCTGAGCATCTTCGGGGCGCTGCCCTTTTGGATTTCAGGTCATATTCCCAATCCGGTAGACGCGCTGTTTGAAACTGTGTCCGGCTTTACCACCACAGGTGCCAGCATTTTAAAAGATGTGGAAGCCCTGCCATATTGCCTTCTGATGTGGCGCAGCTTCACGCACTGGATCGGCGGTATGGGTGTTTTAGTCTTTTTACTTACCCTGATTCCCATGACCGGCGGCAGCCATATGAATCTGATGAAAGCGGAAAGCCCGGGCCCTTCTGTCAGCAGACTGGTTCCCAAGGTGCGCTCCACCGCCAAGATTCTGTATGCGATCTACATCGTGCTGACACTGATACAGATCGTTCTGCTGCTTATTGGCGGCATGCCGCTTTTTGATTCCCTCACCCTCTCTTTCGGCACTGCCGGTACCGGCGGCTTTGGGATAAAAAATGACAGTATTGCGGGCTATTCCACCTACTCCCAGGTGATCATCACCATTTTTATGATTTTATGCGGTATTAATTTTAACGCCTACTTCCTGATTATCATGAAACAGTTTAAACAGGCATTTGACATCGAAGAGGTTAAGGTTTATCTGGGCATTATCCTCATCTCCACCCTGATCATCGCCTTTAACACACAGCATCTGTTTCATAACTTCGGACAGGCCTTTCAGCAGGCGGCTTTTCAGGTTGGCTCCATCATCACGACCACCGGCTATGCCACCACGGATTTCAACCTCTGGCCCGGCACGTCAAAGGTGATTTTGGTCATGCTGATGTTTATCGGCGCCTGTGCCGGCAGTACCGGCGGCGGTATCAAAGTCTCCCGTTTTCTGATTATGTCCAAAACGGTGGGCAAGGAGCTCCGCCTTTTGCTGCATCCCAGAAGCATCAAGAAAATACAGATAGACGGCCATCCCGTGGAACATGAAGTGGTGCGCTCCACAAATGTTTTTCTGATCGTTTACATTTTGATTTTTGCAGCTTCGGTGTTTCTTATCAGTTTCGACAATTTTGACCTGACCACTACGTTCACCGCTGTTGCGGCAACCTTAAATAACATCGGCCCGGGCCTTGAGCTGGTAGGGCCCACCGGCAACTTTTCCGAATTTTCCAATTTTTCAAAGCTGGTCATGATCTTTGACATGCTGGCAGGAAGACTGGAACTGTTCCCGCTGCTTCTGATCTTTATGCCCAGAACCTGGAAAAAATTCTAAAGCAGGTCCTATAAGGAGAAAAACGCCTATGAATATCCTGGCTGTCAATGCAAGCCCCAAGGGTGAAAAAAGTAATACCTGGCAGCTGACATGCGCCTTTCTGGAGGGCATTCGCTCTGCCCTGCCCAATGTTACAATCGAAAAAATAGAACTTCGCACCGCGGATGTCCGTCCCTGCCTTGGCTGCTTTTCTTGTTGGAACAAAACCCCCGGCAAATGCTGTATTCAGGACGATATGGCGGCTTTTCTGGAAAAACGGCGCAATGCGGACCTGGTTATATGGAGCTTTCCTCTATACTATTTTAATGTGCCCGGTCCCCTGAAAAATTTCATCGACCGGCAGCTTCCGATGGTACTGCCCTTTATGACAGACCGCACAGACGGTACCGGAAACGGAAGCCATCCTGCCCGTTATGATTTAAGCGCACAAAAGCACGTCCTGATTTCCACCTGCGGATTTTACACTGCCAGGGGCAATTATGACAGCGTGCTTTCCATGTTTGATCACATGTGCGGAAAAAACAACTACACCACCATTTTCTGCGGACAGGGCGAACTTTTCAGGGTTCCCGAACTGAAGCAGCGCACAGCTGCCTATCTGGAAGCAGTTTTGCAGGCGGGAAAAGAGTATGTTTCCGGAGGCATCACTCCGACCACTTTTCGTCAGCTTGAACAGCTGCTTTTTCCCAAAGAGGTTTTTGAAGCAATGGCAGATGCCAGCTGGGGAATCAGCAAAGACTCCGGTCAAAAGGAGGAGGAATCTTTGATTTTTACCAGACAGATGGCAGCACTTTATAACAAATCTGCCTGGGCCGGAAAGGACCTGGTTCTGGAAATGCACTACACGGATCTGAACCATCGCTATCAGATTCTGCTGACAAAAGACGGCAGCCGTGTCCTTACTGACTGTCCTTATCCGTACACCACAAAAATTGAAACGCCCTTCCGCGTCTGGTGCGATATCGCATCCGGCAGGATTTCCGGACAACAGGCACTTTTTGAGCAGCGCTACCGGGTACAGGGCGATTTTAGCCTGATGATGAAATGGGATGATTTTTTCGGACCCGAAACAGACGCAAAAGCAACGAATTCCAAAGAACTTTCCGAGAAAGGTACGCCTTCCTCCGCAAAGGAGCCTTCAAAACAATCCGCTCCCGGACAAACCACCAACATGAATCTCCTGCTGCTGCCCTGGATTTCCTTCTGGATCCTTGCCGCCATTCATGCAACAAACGGCAGCCTGATTTCTCTGGGTATCTGTCTGCTTACCCCGGTGCTGTTTTACCGCTTCCAAAAAACCTTTTATGACATGCTGAGCGGACTTATCGTTGGAAGCTTTTGCCTGCTGACGCTGACAGGTTCTCCTGTTGAGATCACGCTGCCGCTCTCCTATCTGGCTTTTGGACTGATGTGGAGCATCTCCTGCTTTTTACGGCTTCCTCTGACCGCCCACTATTCCATGAATGACTACGGGGGCACCAACGCTTTAGACAATCTGCTTTTCCTCCGCACAAACCGGATTCTTACCGCAGCCTGGGGAATTCTGTATCTGCTGACACCGATCTGGACACGGGCGCTGATGCAAACTGCGCTGTCCGCTTACGTGGGGGCAATCAACTCTGTCCTGCCGGCAGGAATGGGACTTTTTACCGCCTGGTTTCAGAAGTGGTATCCTGCACACTTCGCCGCCGGCAGACGGCGCTGATTGGCAACTGCTTGTTTCAGAGCGTATCCACTTTATGAGGCCACGGGCTCTCAAAAGTCAGATATTTTTTTTGTAACAAAACGGATGAATCCTGTCCCGAAATAGAGTATAATAGTGGGGCGAACGATTATGGTTCAAGAAAGGGGTATGTTATGTTAAAAGGAATTCCGAAAATTATTTCACCTGAATTGCTGAAAGTATTATGCGAGATGGGACACGGTGATCGTCTGGTTATTGCAGACGGCAACTTTCCTTCCGAGTCCGTGGGAAAGAATGCCAAGGTGATCCGTATGGACGGCCATGGCACCAGTGAGATTCTGGATGCGATCCTGCAGCTGTTTCCTTTGGATACTTATGTGGAAAAACCGGTCAATTTGATGCAGCTTGTGCCCGGTGATGATGTGGAGACACCGATTTGGGACGAATATCATGCAATTGTGGAAAAGAATGATGCACGCGGCAAAGATGCATTTGGCTCTATCGAAAGATTTGCTTTCTATGAAGAATCCCGCAGCGCCTATGCGATTATCGCAACCGGCGAGAGCGCACTGTATGCAAACATCATGCTGCAGAAGGGCGTTGTAAAATAATCAGAAATGAAATCATTTTTATTTTGTGCGTGCATACAGTTGCAGACCGTATGCACGCCTTTTTTATAAATGTACACGGACCGGACAGTAACTCTGTCCTTATAAGATCGTTCCTCCGCCCACAACAACATCATCGTCATACAGCACCACTGCCTGTCCTGCGGTGATAGCCCGCTGGGGCTCCTCAAACACAATGTGCAGCCGATCCTTTTCAGGCTGTGTCACAGTTGCCCACTGCTCCTTTTGCCGATAACGCACCTTGGCCTTGACGCGCATGGGCTTTTCGATTTCTGCAACAGAAATGAGATTGATATCACCGGCGTTCAGCTCTTTTGTGAAAAGCTCTTCATGGGTTCCCAGTCTGACCGTGTTGGAAACCGGGTCAATTGCCGTCACATACATCGGCTCCTTCAAAGCAAGTCCCAGACCCTTTCTCTGGCCAAGGGTATAATGTATGATTCCTGCATGTCTGCCGAGTACGTTGCCGTCTTTATCCACAAAATCGCCTTCCGGATAGTCTTTGCCGGTAAATTGCCGGATGAAATCCGCATAACTTCCGTTTTGGACAAAACAGATGTCCTGGCTGTCATGCTTGCGGGCATTCACAAAGCCCTGCGCTTCCGCGATCTCTCTCACCTGTGCTTTTCTTAAATTTCCCAGCGGAAATTTCACATGAGCCAGCTGCTGTTGGGTCAGGGAATAAAGCACATAGCTCTGATCCTTGGTATCATCCAGCGCCTTTTTTAATAAGTAGCGACCGGATACTTCATCATATTCCACCTGGGCATAGTGCCCTGTCACGACATAATCGTACTCTATTTCCTTCGCACGCTGGAAGAGCTTATCGAATTTCAGATACCGGTTACAGTCGATACAGGGATTGGGGGTCCTTCCGTTTTCATAGGCATCCACAAAACGCTCCATCACATCCTCCCGAAACCTCTGGGAAAAATTGAAGACATAATAGGGGATCCCCAGTGAAAATGCTACGCTTCTGGCATCTTCCACATCATCCAGGCTGCAGCAGGTATGCTCCCGGCAGACTCCAATGTCTTCATTATGAAATAATTTCATCGTAGCGCCGATACAGGTATATCCCTGCTCTTTCATTAAAAACGCAGCGACGCTGGAATCCACGCCGCCGCTCATTGCGATCACTGCTTTTTTATTCATGTACTGCCCTTTCTAACTGAGTCAGCGCCTGATTCAGCACTTTTCTGGGACAGGCGATATTGATTCTCTCAAATCCCTCGCCATCCGGCCCAAACATGGCGCCGCTGTCCAGCCACAGACCCGCTTTTTTCAAAATCAGTTCTTCTCTCTGGCTTTCTGTCAATCCAAGATCCCGAAAATCCAGCCATAGTAAATAAGTTCCCTCCGGCTCGATCAGATGAATCTCCGGCAGCTTCTCTTTTAGAAAATTCCTCACAAAATCCAGATTTTCTTCCAGATATTGCTTCAGAGAAAGAAGCCATTGGGCTCCCTCTTCATAAGCCGCCTGACAGCCAACCAGTCCCATCGCATTCACCTGGCTGTAGCCTGCCGCATCCACCGCCTTTTTAAACTGCTTTTTTAGGGTCGGATTGGAAATAAAGATATTCGAAACCTGCAGTCCTGCCAGATTAAAGGTTTTGCTGGGCGCGGTGCAGGTCACCGTAATATCTGCCAGCTCTTCCGACAGTGAAGCAAACACATGATGCTCATTTCCCTTCCAGGTGAAATCGCTGTGAATTTCATCGCTGACTACCAGCACACCATGTTTTAAGCATATGCTTCCCAGTTTTCTAAGTTCCCATTCCTTCCAGACCCTTCCCACAGGATTGTGAGGACTGCAAAGCAGAAACAGTTTTACCTGATTTTGTATGATTTTTTCCTCGAAATCCTCAAAATCAATCTCATAATGTCCATCGATCAGTTTCAGCGGATTATTCACAAGAACCCGATTATTGTCCAGAATCACTTCACTGAAAGGATAATAAACCGGCTGCTGCAGTAAAACCGCATCATTCTCTTTCGTAAAAGCGCGGACCGCCGCCGCCAAGGCAAACACAACACCCGGAGTCTTAATCAGCCAGCTTCTTTTCGTCTCCCAGCCAAAGTGTTCCTGATACCATCTGTACACGGCCAGAAAGTAATCCTCTTTGCTCTCGCTGTAGCCGAAAATTCCATGCTGCACCGTCTTTTCCAGACGTTTTATAATTTCCGGAGCGGTCTGAAAGTCCATATCTGCCACCCAGAGGGGAAGCACCTTTTCCGGCTTTCCCCGTTCTTTGGCAAAATCATATTTCAGGCAGTTCGTGCCTTTGCGTTCTGTTATCGTATCAAAATCGTAATGCATGGATGTTTCCCTTCTTTTTCAAAAAGCAAGCACTCTTTAAGCCAGGGCCTGTTTTAAGTCTGCTGCAAGATCCTCTTCATTTTCAAGACCGACAGAGAGACGTAAAAAGGTTTCCGTGATTCCAAGTTTTTCCCGAATTTCAACCGGCACATCGCCATGTGTCTGCAGCATCGGATAGGTGAGCAGAGATTCCGTTCCGCCCAGGCTTTCCGCATAGGAGATCAGCTTCACCCGCTCCAGCAGCTTTCTGGCAGTTTCCTCCGTATCCGTCCGGAAAGAAATCATGCTGCCAAAGCCTCTTGCCTGTCCTGCGTTTACCGTATAGCCCGGATGTGTGGGAAGACCCACATAGTAAACCTCTCTGATTTTCTCCTGAGCCTTCAGCCACTTGGCCAGATACAGCGCACTCTTCTGCTGCTTTTCCAGACGAACAGCCAGCGTCTTGATTCCGCGAATCAGCATGAAGCTGTCAAACGGAGAAAGGCAGCAGCCAACGGTTTTATACAGAAAACGAATTTTCTCTGCCAGGTCTTTACGGCCGGTACACAGAAATCCTGCCAGCGTGTCATTATGACCGCATAAAAACTTGGTTCCGCTGTGTATTACCAGATCCGCTCCAAGCGCGATAGGATTCTGAAAATAGGGAGTCAGGAAAGTATTATCCACGATAACGAGCAGTCCGTATTTGTCTGCAATCTTCTTCATCGCTGCCAGATCAGTCACCTTCATGGTAGGATTGCTGGGTGTCTCAATATACAGCGCTTTTGTGTTTTTCTGAATGGCTTTTTCCACCTGAGCCGGATCTGAGGTATCCACATAGGAGAAGGAAAAGCCCTTCCGTTCTCCCACTGTGGTAAAAATGCGGACAGAACCGCCATATAGATCATCGGTGCACAGAAAATGACTTCCGCCCTCAAACAGTTCCAGACAAAGGGACACGGCTGCCATGCCTGTAGAACAGGCTACCGTATCCGCGGCTCCCTCCAGAGAAGAAACAATTTTTTCCAGCTCCTTTCTGGTGGGATTGCTTTCCCTGCTGTAATCAAAACCGGTGGACTGACCGATTCCGGGATGGGCAAAGGTCGCTGTCTGATAAATCGGCACACTGAGTGAACCGAAAGAATGTTCCGAAAGGTTATCTCCATCTCCGTGGATACATCTCGTTTCAATATTGTAATTCATCGTTTACCCCCTCACCGAATGTGTGGCCAAAAGCACCTCATTCTCAGTCACATGCATTCTTGAATTCATTCCAGATCTCACTGTGAAGCTGTTCTGCTTCATCCGAAATATTCTGAATGCTTTCTCCTTCCGTTACAGTATCGGGAACTACAAGAAAAGGCTTCATTTCTTCTGAGATGTAATCCTCTGCAGCCTTTGTGGTGCAGTAATATCCAATATATTCAAAGCATTTTGCGGAAATTTCAGGCTCCAGCAGATAGTCAATAAAGGCATAGGCAGCATCCGCATTGGGCGCATCGGAAGGAATAAATCCTGCCATAATCCCAAATCCAAGGCCCTCTTCAGGGTAAACAACCTCAAGATCATCTCTTGCGCTTAATGCCTCATAAACCTGAGAAGTATATAAAAAGGCTGCGCCCACCTCTCCGGTGATCAGAAAATCCTGTGTATTGTTATCATTGATAACACGCACGTTGGGTGCCAGCTCTTTGAGTTTTTCTCCGGCTGCCTTAATCACATCCAGATCGTTTGTGTTAAAGGACTCTCCCATGGTTTTTAACGTAATTCCATCGATAACTCTGTAATTGGCGATCAGAGCCACATTGTCCTCCAGAGAAGGATCCCAGAGATCTCCATAGCCCTTGATTTCAATATCCACCAGCGCAGGATCGTAAACGATCAGCGGAATGCCTGCACCGTAAGGTACTGTAAATTCATCCTCCGGATCATAAAACTGTCCCTGGTAGAGAGGATTGATATTTCCCCAGTTCTTAATTTTTGAGGTATCCAGCGCCTGATAAAGATTTTCCTCTTTGATCATCTCCAGGATATAGTCATCTGCAATGACGAAGTCATAATCGCCGCCCTTTGTTTCCTCCAGCTTGGCCAGCATATCTTCATCATAATCAAAGTTGGAATAATTGAT
Organism: Lachnospiraceae bacterium; assembly: GCA_017482485.1. Classification (GTDB taxonomy): domain Bacteria; phylum Bacillota; class Clostridia; order Lachnospirales; family Lachnospiraceae; genus Gallintestinimicrobium. The sequence goes on along the minus strand of JAFUMV010000105.1, from coordinate 12,508 downwards.
TTTCACACCGGTCTTTTCTTCAAAGCCATCCAGAACCTCCTGCGGAAACATTCCGTCCCAGGTAAATAAATTAAACTCGGTACCTTCAAGCTTGTTTGCTTCGCCTTCCGCATTTGCTGCATTGTCCGTGCTGCCGCAGCCTGCAAGCATTGTTCCTGCAAGCGCAAGTGTAAGCATTTTCTGGATCCATTTTCTATTTTTCATAAGCTCCTCTTTTCCGCAGCTTTTCCGGCTGCATCTATTTATTTTTGTTTCTGCGCCCCACCAAAGAGGACAACAGAATAATTCCTGTTGTGACTGCCAGCAGCACTGTTGCCAGCGCATTGATTTCCGGTGTAACCCCGGTTTTCATTCTGGTATAAATTTTGATGGGCAGCGTATTCACCGTCGGTCCCGTCACAAAAATACTGATCACCACATCATCAAAAGACATGGCAAACGAAAGAAGTACTCCCGATAAAATCGCCGGCATGATCGCCGGAAGGGTAATATCCCAAAATACCCGAAAATCGGAGGCCCCCAGATCCCGGGCTGCTTCTTCCACCGATTTATCCATTCCCGCAAGCCTCGCCCGCACCGTTGTAAACACATAAGGCACACAGAAGGTTGTGTGAGCGATCACCAGCGTCAGCATGCCAAAGGGCAGCTGTAAAAAGGAAAAGGCCGCCATATACACCATACCAAGGATGATTTCAGGTATCATAAGAGGCAGAAGTGATAAGTAGGCGATTACATCACTGGTCTTTGTTTTGCGGCTGCGCATGCCAAGCGCGCCCGTAGTGCCGATCAGAACCGCCATCAGACAGCTGCAAAAGGCCAGGATCAGACTGTTTCTCAATGCTTCCGCCAAATCACTGTCTTGAAACAGCTGTTCATACCATTTCAGCGAAAAACCTTCCCATACGGAAGTGATTTTGGATTCATTAAAAGAATATACAACCGTCAGCACAATCGGTACATAAGTGAGGACCGTGATGATTCCGATATAGATCCAGGGAAATTTTGATTTTATTTTCATACAAACATTCCCTCCAGTTCTTTCGTATGTGCTACCCGACGGTAAAAAGCGATGATCAGCGAGGTAAGCACCATCAGAACCACGGACAGCGCCGCCGCAAAGGGCAGGTTTCTTCCTTTTGTCAGCTGCTCCTGGATGACATTGCCCACCAGAACCACCTTATTGCCGCCCAGAAGGTCCGCGATGAAAAACAGCCCCATGGACGGGATAAAAGTGAGTATGACCCCCGACAAAAGTCCCGGCAGAGTCATCTTTAAGGTGACACTCACAAATGCTTTCACGCGCCCGGCTCCCAGATCTCTGGCAGCTTCCACCAAAGACCAGTCCATCTTTTCCGCGCTGGAATACACAGAAAGAATCATAAAAGGAAGCAGTGCATAAATCATGCCCACAAGCACCGCCTCATAGGAATACAGAAGCTTCAGCGGTTTATCCGTCAGATGAAGTCCCATCAACAGCTTATCCAGCACACCATTGCTTCTGAATACAATGATCCAGCCATTTAACCGGATCAGAGCGCTGGTCCAGAATGGAATCATCAAAAGCATCATCATTCTCTTTTTCCACCGTTCGGACATTCTTGCCATGAAATAACCATAGGGATATCCGATCAGAATAATTGCTGCCGTGGATAAAAAGGCAAGTTTGAGAGATTCCGTAAAAGTTCCCAGATACAGCGGTTCTAAAATCCGCCTGTAATTTTCCAGGGTAAATACATTTTTAACGCCCCAGATCTCAGCTTTTTGCAGAAAACTTAAAATGATCATGTACACAAGGGGCGCGAACACAAAAATGATTGTAAACAGATAAAGCGGAAGCAGCAGTGCATTGCTTTTCTTTTGGGCTGCCGCTTCTTTTTTGGTCTTTTTCTTATTCGGCATTGTCCAAAACCTCCACTGCATCGTTTTTGTGCCAGCCGATATTTCTGGTTTCTCCTACCCGAATCTGAGCGTCAATTCCATATCTGCTTGCCGTCACCAGCTGACCGTCCTGCAGCCGAAATACGATCCGCAGCTGCCCGCCGGCAAAGCTTTTTTCTTCGACTACAGCATAATAGATACATTCTGCCTCGCCATCCATCAATACATTTTCACTGCGTACGGCATAGGTCTTATCATCGAGGTGAATCACGTTGGCATTTCCTACAAAATCCGCGACATAGCTGGTCTTCGGATGATAATAAATTTCGTTCGGCGTTCCGATCTGTTCAAACACACCATTGCGCATTACCGCAATCCGGTCAGACATATTAATGGCTTCTTCCTGATCGTGGGTTATGTAAATAAATGTGATGCCCAGCTTCTTCTGCAGCTTTTTCAGTTCCAGCTGCATCTGCCTGCGGAGTTTTAGATCAAGCGCCCCCAACGGCTCATCTAAAAGAAGCACTCTGGGAGAATTGATGATCGCACGGGCAATCGCCACACGCTGCCGCTGACCGCCGGACAGCTCATCGGGTTTGCGTTTTTCAAATCCCTGAAGCTGAACGATTTCCAACATTTCCTTCACACGCTTTTGGATTTCAGCCTTCGGCACCTTCCTGATTTTCAGGCCGTATCCGATGTTCTGCTCCACATTCATATAGGGAAACAGCGCATAATTCTGAAAAACCGTATTTACATCTCTGAGGTTTGGCTCCAGGGCTGTGATATCCTTCTGATTTAAGATCACCTGACCGCTGTCCGGTTCCTCCAGACCTGCGATGATCCGCAGCGTGGTTGTCTTTCCGCATCCGGAAGAACCAAGCAGCGTCACAAATTCTCCCTGTTCCACTTTCAGATTGATTCCTTTTAAAACCCCGTTTTCTCCAAAGCTTTTGGTCAGATTTTTCAGCTCCAATAACGTATCACTCATTACTGCCTCATTTCTATTTTTCAGATCATGTACTCGATCTGATCCATCGTCTGTCTCGTTTTTGTATTGTATATCAGAACACATTCCCGGCAGGCTGTTTTGCCCAGTGCATAAAGCCCTCTGCCGGTGCTGTTCAAAATCTCAATGGGCACCCGCCTGTTTCTTTTTTTCGGTTCATCCCAGATCATGATAATCCGCTCATCCTTAAAAGGCTTCTGCCTGAAATAAGGATCAAACAAATCCACATACTCTCCGTCGATTCCGGTGAGAAGAACATAATGCCAGCAGCCCAGCATCACCTTTGCCACAACCACGCCTTTTTGCTGCAGGCACTCCATAATTCTGGAATTTTCGCTGATGCGCACCTCTTCTGCGTTGATATTTTCACAGAGGATGGGAAATTTGCGCACCTTGCCGAAATGATTCAGCCAGTTTGCCAGAAACCACATGGCAGTATCGGATGTGCCGCTCTTGTAAGCTTCCCCTTTCTGGTTGTAGCTGTCCAGACAGTACTGCATGATACTCTTTGTGATTTCCGGAGCAATCTCTTCTCTTTTAAACAGAAAACTGATGGCATTCATCATTGTGGTTGGGCCGCAGTCATATTCTGTAATCTGGTAATTCAGTGGATTTTTCATATCACATTCTGTCCTTTCCGGATTTATATAGCTGTTTCTGCGATTTACTTTTCCTCCGGACAGGTCATCAATCCGGCCACAATCTGCGCACAGCGCTCCAGCTCCTCTGCGGTGGTATATTCTTTAGTGCTGTGCACCTGGTTCATACCGCAGGCGAGCACAATGCCTTTTATTCCATGCTGCAAAAAGCTGTTGTTATCGCTGCCGCCAAATGTTTTTGTCAGCTGCTTCTCTATTCCCAGTCCGTCACAGACACTGCAGAAGCTTTTCACAACCGTTTCCTCAGGGTCAACCTCATAAGCCTGCAGATTGATTTCGTAGTTCACTTCGGCCTCCGCTTTGTATCCGGCCGCTGTCTCTTTAAACTTCTTCTCAATGATTTCCAGCTGCTTGAGCGCCTTTTTGTGGCTGTAGCTTCTGATTTCGCCTTCCAGCGTCACAAGCTCCGGAACGATATTGGTTGCCTGACCGCCGGAAATTTTGCCGATATTGACGGTGGTTTTCTTTCCGATTTTTCCCTGCTCAATCTCAGTGATCGCTTCAGCAGCTACCGCAATTGCATGAATGCCGTCCTGCGGTGCAAAGCCCGCATGCGCTGCTTTTCCTTTTATCAACACCTGAAAAGAAATCAGGGTCGGCTCCTGTAAAGAAGCGCTGCCCACGCTTCCGCTCAAATCCAGCACATAGGCCTGTTTTGACCGGACCTTTGTATAATCAAACACGCGGCTTCCCCGGATATAGGCTTCCTCCGCTGCAGGAAACAGAAATTCGATATCCCTGTGCGGAATGTGCTTTTCTTCGATGGTGCGGACCGCCTCTATAATCGCCGTAATTCCGGAAAGATCATCCGCTCCAAGAACCGTATCTCCTGCGCCGGTGATTCTTCCGTCTTCTCCCAACACTGCCTGCTTTCCCTTTCCGGGTGTTACAGTGTCCATGTGTGCGGAAAAAAGAAGCGGAGCCCCGGGAAGCTCTCCGGGCCAGTAACCGTACAGATTTCCCGCATTTCCTCCGATTTTTGAGGCCGCGTCATCCTCATATAATTCAATCCCCAGCTCCGAAAAAAGCGCCTTCAATGCATCCGCCATACTGCGTTCTTCAAAACTGACAGAATCGATTTTCACAAGTTCACTGAAATTTTGTACCAGTCTCTCTTTATTTACATTGATTTTTATCTTATCTTTGCTCATTCATCCCATTTTCCTATTCGTTTGATATGTTATTATTGGGATTATATCCATAAATATCCTATCTGTCAAGTAGGTTTTGCCTTTCAGAGAAGAATTCTGTAAAATTTTGTACCAGTTTACCGCAATAGGAACGGGAGATGTTTTCGCCCCTTCAGACATTGCGGGTCCTTGTTTTTTATACCATATTTTCCATATATTATCAAGGTGCTGCTATCCCTCGGACTTTACGCGCCGAAGGCAAAAACACCTCCCGCACACATCACCGGTAAACAGCACCCTGAACACATTTTCCTCAATATAAATCAGAATATCCTTATCATTGACTCTGTCAGGGAACAATATCATATATCTTTCCATTTTAAATAGTGGTAATATATTTCTGTCAGGAAATGTCTCCGTTTACTGTTTCGTATCTTTATTTAAGATCAAAGAAAGGACCCAAACATATGAAGATCGTTGTAGCAATTGATTCCTTAAAAGGAAGTCTCACTTCCCTGGAAGCCGGCAAGGCTATTGAACAGGGAATTTTACAGGCCATGCCCGATGCACAGGTCTCTGTCCGTCCCCTGGCCGACGGCGGCGAAGGCACCGTGGAAGCGCTCACGCTGGGCATGAACGGCAGACCGGAAACAGTCACGGTCTGCGGACCGCTTCAAAAACCCGTGGAATGCACCTACGGAATTCTCGATGCGTCTGCTGCGCTTTATGAGTCCTCCTCATATTCCGGCAAAACCGCCATCGTGGAAATGTCCGGTGCCGCCGGCATCACGCTGATTTCCGATCAGGAGCGCAACCCTTTCAACACCACCACCTACGGAGTGGGCGAGGTCATCAAAGACGCCATCCAAAAAGGCTGCCGCCATTTCATCGTGGGCATCGGCGGCAGCGCTACCAACGACGGCGGCATCGGCATGCTGCAGGCACTTGGATACGGGTTTCTGGATCAGAACGGCAACCAGATTTCTCCCGGCGCAAAGGGGTTAAAGGATCTTGTAAAAATCACGGACACCAATGTGATTCCCGAGCTGAAAGAATGCACCTTCCGCGTGGCCTGTGATGTCACCAATCCCCTCTGCGGCGATCAGGGCTGCTCTGCCGTTTACGGTCCTCAGAAAGGGGCTACGCCTTCCATGATCATGCAGATGGACCAATGGCTGGGCGCTTACGCGCAGCTGGCTTCAAAATCTTTCCCCAAAGCCAACGCCAATCAGGCTGGCACAGGAGCTGCCGGCGGCATGGGCTTTGCATTTCTCACATTTACCAATGCGGTTTTGGAATCCGGCATCAGGATCATTCTGGAGGAAACCCGCCTGGAGGAGTATATCAAAGACGCTGATATGGTTGTCACCGGCGAAGGCCGCCTGGACGGACAGACCGTCATGGGAAAAGCGCCCATCGGTGTTGCCGATATCGCAAAGAAATACAATAAACCGGTTCTGGCATTTTCCGGCTGCGTAACAGAGGACGCCACTGCCTGCAATACAGCGGGAATCGATGCCTTCTTCCCGATTCTGCGCAGCATTGTAACCCTTCAGGAAGCCATGAACCATGACATTGCTCAAAAGAACATGACCGCTGCTGCTGAACAGGTATTTCGTCTGATTCGCTGCATCCAGCCTGTATAACTGCTGCACTTTTTTTACTTCTGCCGGGCCCGCCGCCAGATTTCTGCGGCGGAATGGAAGATGTCCGCTTTGCGGGCCCGCCGCAGGCGTAGAATTTTGCCTTGCGAAATTCTGCGCCTTTTATGAGCGTCCATCGGCGCCATCACCCTCGTTCTCTGCAAACGTCTGATATTTATAATCTTCCCACACGGGAGGCTGCATTTGTGTCTCCCGGCTCTTTTTGATATCCTGATAAAAATGCAGCTTTCGCTGCACGTGAATATAATCCCGCTGCAGCTGCTCAATCTTCTTTGCCAGAGAATCCTTATGTTCTGCCAGCAGCCTTATGATATCTTCCACATGATCCTCATTTGAGCATTCATAGGAAAAAAATGCCTGCAGCTGAGCCATGCTCATTCCCGTATTTTTGAAACAACAGATCGTTCTCAAACGGGCGATGTGGCATTCCTGATAGACCCGGTTCCCGGATGAATTGCGGGGAATATTGGTCAGGATTCCGATTTCTTCATAATATCGCAGCGTGGAAGCGGGCAAAGAAAACATTTCCGAAACTTCCTTTATTGTGTATTCTGCCATTTCCTATACTCCTTTTCTCTTTCGGATGTCAAAACATACTGCCTCTGGGGATATTCTGTTAACTTCAAGTATACTTGAAGTGGCACGATATGTAAAGATAACGCCATGGCATTGAGGAGGTTTTCCCATGTATCAGGCTGCATCATCCCGTTATGACATCATGACCTGCCATCGCTGCGGCAGCAGCGGTCTTCTGCTGCCCGCCGTTTCCCCTGGATTCTGGCACAATTTCGGTGACACCGCTTTCACCCAAAAGGAGCTGGGACTGATCGATGCCATTGCGCTGAAATGAAGAGGCTTTCGCATATGAAAGCCGACTTTTCCGAATGAAAAAAACGGGGATGAAGATTTTTTCTTCATCCCCGCTGTGTTTATTTATTCTTTGCACGCTGCACAGACACTGTCCATTTCCTTCTGTACCTTTTCCAGGTCCGCCCGGATGGAAAGCTTCTGGGGACAAACCGCTTCACATTTGCCGCATTTGATGCAGTTTTTCGCTTTTTCTTCCTCCTTGAGCTGCTTTTCCCAGCTCCATTTCACATGATCGTATGTACCATACATATGATATCTGTTCCATACGGAAAAGTTTCCCGGAATGTTCACGCCGACAGGACAGGGCATACAGTATTTGCAGCCGGTACAGCCATTCTGTACACGTCCTCTCAGTTCTGTCACGATTTCTTTTATTTTCGCATCTTCTGCCTCTGTCAGCGCTTCAAACGTCTCAAAGGTTTTCAGATTGTCCGCCACCTGCTCTTCTGTGGACATGCCGCTTAAGACTACCTTTACATTGGAATGGCTTCCCACCCAGCGCAGTGCCCAGGAAGCAATGCTGGCGTCCGGATTCACTTCTTTAAATTTTTCATTGATGTCTTCGGAGAAGTTCGCCAGACTGCCGCCTTTGATGGGCTCCATAATCACCAGCGGGACACCCAGCTCTTCGGACAGCGCATAGCCCTTATCCCCTGCCTGTTCCTGCGTATCCATGTAGTTATACTGAATCTGGCAGAAATCCCAGTCACGATAGCGCAGAATTTCTTCAAACACCTCATAGCTGTCGTGGAAAGAAAAACCAAAATTTTTAATTTTGCCTTCTTCTTTCAGCTGCTCACAGTATTCCACCACACCCTGCTCAACCATACGGTCCCAGCCGGGCCTATTGATTGCATGCAGCAGATAAAAATCAATGTAATCAGTCTGCAAACGTTCCAGCTGCTCCGCAAAAATACGCTTTGCGTCCTCCAGTGTCTGCACAATTCCCACGGGCAGCTTGGTTGCCACATATAATGTGCTTCTGTCGTACTTCTGCAGGATTTTTCCCACAAAAGGTTCACTTTGTCCGTCATGATAAAAATATGCGGTGTCCAGATAATTCACCCCTGCGGCAATTGCTGTATCCACCATTGCCTCCGCACGTGCCTCATCAATTTTCCCCTCTGTTGTGGTCGGAAAACGCATACAGCCAAATCCAAGCAGAGATGTAGCAATCTTCTTTCTATTCCATTTTCTGATTTCCATATTACCCTCCGTTTTACAAAATCATTTCTTTCATCTTATCACTTCAAGCGTACTTGAAGTCAATAAATATCTGCGCCCTTCCGGGCTTTGCGCACCGAAAAAATACCGGAAACAGGCTCTGTCTGAAGAACAGAAGCCTTTCCCGGCATCGCGTCATCAATTACAGTGATCCATGATAAAGTTCAATATTGCCGCCGGATCCTTCAGACCGTGCGGATGATGGTCTCCGCCGGGCTTAATGAACACAGCAATATCTATTTCGGCATTTTTGTATGCCTGCTCCAAAAAGATGCCGTTTTCACAATAGGGAACTGTCTGGTCGCTGTCACCGGCCACAACCACTGCCGGAATTTTATGCTGCACAAGCGTTCCGATCTTGTCCAGAGGCATCTCCCTGTAGGCAAGAAGCTGCGAAATGCTCTCCAGCCCCAGCGCCGCAAGAATTTCCTCCTGGGTTTCCGACAGTTTGTTTCCGATGCCGAATCCGCAGGGGCAGCTCATATAGTTTAAAACAGGCGCATCCAGATACAGACACTGTACCAGTTCCGGATATCTGGCAGCTAACTTGATTCCGATCAGACCGCCGCAGCTCATGCCCACCGGAACACATTTCTGCTTCAGCCTGCATTCATTCTGGACAAAGCGAATAAATCTGGCTTTTCGGTCCAAATCCTCGTTAATGCCCCATCTGTTGTCATTTTTGATGAAGCAAAGATGAAAGCCATTTTCCAGAAGCGGAAGTTCAATCGCTTCCGGAAATGCATCCCAATACTCTGTCTTTACGGCAAGATATCCGTTCGCAGTTTCTGCATTGGGATATACAATAATTGCTTCATGATTTTCAAAAAGCATTTTTTTACAGGAATAGCCCCTCCATTTGTCATCCATATTCCTATCTCCTTTATGTTGTCACCTTTGCCGCCAGCGCTCGGATCATCTGAAACAAAGGCCGGCGGTATTTACCATAAGCATACCATCTTTCTGCGCAAAATTCAAATATAAGCGTATATCCTGCCCGCAGGTTTACTGTAACCTTAAATGACATTGTGCGAAAACAGTAACGTTGCTTTTCTCCTCCGGTACTCCATCGGCGATATCCCCATCGTCTCCAGAAAAATGCGGTTAAAACTGCGCTGACTGTTAAACCCCGCGTCTTCCCAGATCCGGGTGATGGAATGATCCGTCGTCTGCATGTCATGAAGGGCATGTTCCAGGCGAATCCGATTGAGGTACTGTCTGAAATTCATCTGCAGGCGGTCTGAAAAAATGTGGGACAGGTAATACTTGTTCACATGCAGCTGCTTTGCCAGAAATTCCAGCGTCAGCGGCTCTTTGAAATGTTCCATGACATACTGAACCAGCCGACAGGTCACGTCCATACTTTCCGCCTTTTTTTGCTCCTCCAGCTGCAAAGCCGGCATCAAAAGCGCGAGAATGACCTGAATCCAGGCACACCGCAGCGCATTTATCTCCTCCTCCGATTTGAATGTGTCCTGTAAACGTTCCGCCTGCAGCTGCTCTGCTACACTTCGGTCGGATAATGCCAGCATCCGGTCAAAAGCCAGGCGAACATCACTGTTCAGACGTTCGGACGTTATGAAGGGGCAAATCGGCCGAAGCTTCTGCAGGGTGCGCATATACGTTCCCGACAGCGATGCATCAAATACCAGAATCTGCACCCGGTTCTCTGCAGCGCTGTAATAACTGTGAATCTGCTGCGGAAAAATGACCGCACAGTCCCCGGCAGAAAGGCAGCGCCTCTCTCCCATCACATTCACTTCAATCTGCCCCTGACGCACCAGCAGAAGCTCCGTATCTTCATGCAGATGTTCCGGAAAGCTCAAATTTTCGGATACATCCGTCTGCAGCTTCATTTCTCTTTTTTCATAAAAAGGATTCATACTGCCTCCACACAGCAACTTTTGGCTACAAAAAACTCTGTTCTGACAATCATTATAAAGGCATGCGTGCTATAATGCAACTATCAGGAAACACTTCGCGTACACGTCATCGGTGAACGGTAACGCAAAACGGCTTTTATCCTAAAAAAGGAGGATTTTAAAATGGAAAGACAAAAAAAGGCACTGATTTTTCAGGGCGGATGGGATGGACACGAACCTGCTGAAGTTGCGCAAAGATTTGCAAATATCATGAGAAAACACGGATATTTCTGCGAAATTCACGACAATCAGAACATCCTGCTTGATCTGGGCTATCTGATGGAACAGGATCTGATCATTCCCTGCTGGACCATGGGAGAAATAGATCCCCAGGCCAGCAAAAATATCGCAAAAGCGGTAGCTGCAGGCACCGGCCTTGCAGGCTGCCACGGCGGCATGTGCGATGCTTTCCGCAACGACACAGAATGGCAATTCATGACTGGTGGTCAGTGGGTGAGCCATCCCGGCGGTGACGGCGTAAAATATCAGGTGAATATTGTAAAAGGTTCCAGTCCCATCGTGGAAGGGCTGGAGGATTTTGAAGTCTGCAGCGAACACTACTATCTCCATGTGGACCCCGCCATCGAAGTGCTGGCAACCACCAGATTCCCCCAGGTTACTTATTATCACAGCGCAAACAAGCCCGTTGACATGCCGGTGGCATGGACCAAGTTCTGGGGTAACGGCAGAGTTTTCTACAACTCTCTCGGCCACCATGATGATATATTTGAGAAATTCCCCCAGGCGCAGACGCTGATGGAACGCGGCATGCTCTGGGCTGCGGAGGGAAAGCAGTATGCACTGGACAACGACCTGACCACTGATAAGTTTGAAAATACAGCCAAAATGTATTAAAGGAGAATTCTGCTCTATGAAAAAAGTGAAAATCGGCATTCTGGGCCTGGGCGCAATCAGCGGCATTTATCTAAAAAATCTCACAGAACTTTTCCGGGAAGTGGAAATCGAAGGTGTTTACGACTTAATTTCAGAAAAGACAGAAGCGGTCAAACAGGAATACAACATCCCCAAAGGCTACCGTTCTATGGAAGAAATGCTTCAGGATCCGGAAATTGACATGGTTTTAAACCTCACCCGGCCTTTTGAACACTACGATACCACCAAAGCTGCTCTCCTTGCCGGAAAGCATGTATACAGCGAAAAACCTCTGGCGGCCACCTTTGAAGAAGGAAAAGAACTGGCAGCGCTGGCGCAGGAAATGGGGCTTCTGCTGGGCGGCGCGCCCGACACCTTCCTGGGGGCCGGCATACAGACCTGCCGCAAGCTCATCGATGACGGCTTCATCGGCCGTCCTATCGGCGCATCCGCTCAAATGATCTGCCACGGTCATGAAGGCTGGCATCCTTCACCGGCATTTTACTATCAGTTCGGCGGCGGCCCCATGATGGATATGGGGCCCTATTACCTGACCGCGCTGGTAAACCTGCTGGGCGGTGTGAAAGAACTGACCGGCATGACGACGAAAAGCTTTGAAACGCGCACAATCACCAGCCAGCCGCTCTACGGTCAGGTGGTTGACGTGGAAGTACCCACCCATGTAAATGGCATCATGCGCTTTGCATCCGGCGCCATCGGCACCATCACCACCACTTTCGACGTTCACTATGACAGACAGGCAAGCCTGGAAATCTACGGAACCCAGGGCACCCTGCGGGTCCCCGATCCTAACGGCTTTGGCGGCCCCATCCAGCTGCTCCGTCCCGAAGACGGCACTTTCAGGGAAATTCCGCTGACCTTTGACTATAAGGAAAACAGCCGCGGACTTGGCCTCGCAGACATGGCAAAGGCACTCCAAACCGGCAGACGTGTCAGGGCAGACTATACCCAGACCCTGCATGTGCTGGAAATCATGACAGCCTTTGAAAAAAGCAGCCGGGAGGGAAAAACCATCCGTCTGGAAACCGCCTATGAACGCGGTCCTGCCATGAGGAATGACACAATCAGAGGCGTTCTGGACTAACATCCGAACCGGCGGAGCCTGCCGTGACATTCAGAATCGGATAGGGGGATGATTAGTCCCCCTTCCACACCACCCGGCATACCGTTCGGTACCAAGGCGGTTCAATAGTTTACACGTACTTTCAGATAGTGGGCTGACATGGATGGATATCCAAGTTTGTCCACTATTATCGTT
>JAFUMV010000104.1 GCA_017482485.1 Lachnospiraceae bacterium | reverse complement strand
CGGCCGTTCTAAAACGGAATGGCGACCGCCGGGCACCGTAAACTGCATAAAAGGGCGATATGCTTTTTATTATCAATATTGGTAATTCTCGTTATAGTCATCATTCGCCCTTCCTCGTAATCATAGAGATTTCTTTCATAATATTTTTCAGAAATTCTTCATTATCTTTATGGTAATTAAGTTCTGGATTCGCGGCTTTGCTTCTTCTTATCCGTTCCTGCAAGGACGATGCGTTGACTACATAAGATGGTTTTACCAGACTATCATCCAAACCAAGTTTCTGAAATCTCTGTGGCATATCCTCAAATTCCAAGTCAAAAACTTCCTTTATTCTTTTCGCCAGTGTTTCATTTTCGCTCTGAATTGCATATTCATAAAGAGAAACCAACACTGCTTTATATGGAGCCAATAAACCATTCGGGCCTAAAAGGTTGTTCGTTTAGTATAAAATCCCTCTCTCAAAAACTCGATAATTCCATTCCTCTCCATCTCTGCAGTACACCGCAAACTCAATCGTTTTGAATGCATGTTTATATTCCGCAATCACGTTTCGTGCAGCCTGAGCAACCACTTCCGGATCGTTTGAAAATGCGCCGCAGCCAAAGGCCCCAAGTATAACCACTTCATTTTCTTCTATGGACGCCACATCAAGAATTCTTCGGAGTCTTTTTTCGTGGATTTCTTTTAATTCCTGCTCCGACAGTATGATGGCATGGTTTCCGTCTCCTGTATTATAGGTGTTACTCGGATGTTCTCTCAGATTTGGTGCTGCACATGTGATCACATTTACATAATACCAATCAGCCTCAGGCATGAGCTGCGGATTAGCTGTATCGGTCTTAAATACGACAACTTCAGGAGTATAGATGATGTCATCATTATGGATCGGATTTCTGACATTTCTGTGGGGTTTATAAAATCCATGCCACATTTCCGGTGTATTCAGGCAGAAATACAAATCAGAACATCTGCACAGGCATTCTTCCTGCGCATTTGCTCCATGTGTCACGCCTCCTCCGGGATTTGTGGCAGATGCAAAATTATGAACGCATACCCTTTGATCCTTATAAGCAGCTGCTGCCTCATAACTTCTTTTTCTGGAAACGATCACTTTCGCAGGCAGATCATATTTCTTTTTATCTGTCTCAGGAACCATATCAAGTTCCAGAATCAACCGCTGAGAAACAATCGATTTTCTGACATCCGCTTTCAGCCGGGCGTTTTCTTTGCAAAGTTTTTCTGTGTCCTGGAATACCATCACATTTTCTTTTCTTCCCATATTTTGAGTCCTTTCTTCAATAAACATTGCGCAGATTAGCCCATGTATAATAAAAACTCCTTAATCTGCTCAAACGACACCGGACAGAATCCATTGGCATCTACACCCACATCATATCGTAGTATTCCCTCACTTTTCTGCTGCAGGTTGTAATCACCTTTGCTATGAATATGTCCGTGTAAGTGTAAAGAGCCATGATGAGATTTCGGCCAAGACATCATTGGATAATGCATCAACGATACCTTGACACCATACACCGCAATCTCCAGGAAATCATAAATTCCTTCAAACAGCTCTACATCATACTCTTTATCATGGTTACCTTTACACAGAATTTTCTTGCCATTCAGCCTGCCAATCAGCTGATTCGCCTCCGCCACCGGAATTCTATGCGTAATATCGCCAAGAATATATACTGTATCGCTTTTCTTAACACAGGAATTGAAATTCCGAATCAGCGTTTCGTTCATTTCTTCAACTGTTGCAAAAGGTCTGTGGCACATGCTGATCACTGCTTTATGCCCCAGGTGCAGATCACTTGTGAACCAGATTATAATACCACCCACTTTCTTCTCTAAAGTGCATCCTCTTTTTTTGCTATTCTCCCGTTGGACATTGACCTGCTATACTTGCACTTATGAAATCCTGATAATCTGCTCCCAGAGCAATATCTCTTCCGCATTCACATTCCGGTTATCATGGTAATGCCCAAAGAACCATTTCTTATATTTCGTTGTCTGCCGGATTTCTTCCAGATATGCGGTCAACAGATCCGGTTTGTACATTCCATGACTGATCAGGGCTGCTGTGCTGGAAGAACAGCAATGCGTAACGATATACTCCACCTCATTATCATGCTCAGCCAGATTCTTGCGCCCTGCCTCCATTTCTTCCTCGGACGGCAGCTCCTCTTTCCACCAGCTCAGCTTGTTGATCCGGTACGGTTTCCATCCCTTATCCAGAATTCGCTTCTTTTTCTTGAAATCAGGATCGTCCGGTTCCAGGATACCGCCATCAATATCATGGCTACTGGCTCCACCAAAAGTGAATATTTTCTTACCATCCAATTCAAATACCTGTCCACGCATCAGATGGATCACGGACGGTCTGATTCTGTGTATTTTACCGCCGTTCCAGTTTTCAACAGGGTAGGAATACAGGCGATCAAAATTTTCATGATTTCCATCTACAAATAATGTTGTAAAAGGCCTGCAATCCAGCCAGTCCAGAACCATTGTCTCCGTGTCGCTTTCGTTGTCTTTATTCCACACACCGCCAAAATCTCCACAAATGATAACGTAATCATCTTTTTTCATTTCTTTCTGTTCCGGAAAGATGCTGGCATTAAGCCGTTCAAAGTTTCCGTGGCAATCACCGGTTATATAAATCATGATTCTTAAAGCTCCTGTTCCTTTTTTGCTTCAACCAGATTATCTGTTATCTCAATAATTTTCAGCGCGGCTTCGCGTGCAATATCTTCGGGTGTCTTGCTTTCCATATCGATGTTTATTACAAAAATATTGTTTTTTTCATCTGTCATTATCGTTTTCCCCCTTCATGCTCATAAAATTTGCAGGCTTCTCCACTGATTCCAGTTAAAAACCAGCTACATCAAGACCTGGAACTTTCCACAAAAAACCTCCTGCCAAATGTGATATTTCCATTCTGCAGGAGGATCAGAGTTTTGTCATTGAAGTTGTAGTTCAATTTTAAGCTGCTTGTAGCTTTTGTAGTTTTTCATAGTATTGATATAATCTTCTGCCGCAAGAATCGTGCGTTTGCACATGTAAATTCTGGAGCATCGGCGCTCTGTTTCCGCGTACAATGTCATCAATAGGAACCTGAAACAACTCGCTGAGTGCATAAAGATTGTCTATAGTAGGCATATTGATACCGTCCAGCCAACGATAAACACTCTGCACACATCCAAGATCAAGATATTGCTGTACATCTTTGGCTGTAATACCGCGCATATCCATGATTCTGCGCAGGTTGATACCGGTTTCTTTTTTATCGATCATTGGAAACATAAACGCATCTCCTTTCCGTGCAACACTTTTAGCAGCCCCGTTATACTTTCTTCCTGTAATCCTCCAACTGATGAAAAATACCAACTACATATACGGAATATTCCTCGATCCTATATACAATTGCATAATTCATCGAAGTCAATACAGCTTCCCGATAGCCCAGACGTTTCAGATTTAAATCTCTGCTTTCCGGAAACTGATAAGGGTTCTCTTCCAGCCTATTGTAAATCTTTTCAACACTGTCAACCAAATGCGCCGCTGCCTGATCATTCTTCAGTCTGAAGACCAGATGATATATCAGCTGATCCAAAAGTTCTTCAGCTCTTTCAGTAATGATCAGATCATAAACCATATCGCTCTCTCATAGACGCAAGAGAACTCCTTGCATCTTTTACCTTTCCTTCTTTGATCTGCCTTTCTGATTTTTCTATATCTTCATATATTTTAATCCGATTCATCATTTGTTCAAAATTTTCCATACTCATAATAACCATATCACCATATCCGTTCTTTGTCACATATATTGGTTCATTTGTACGATGACACATTTCAGAAATTTCAGAAGTATTCTTTAAATCCTTTATAGGTATAATCTGCGGCATAATTCGTCCTCCTTTTATGGTCTGATTATACCATTATTATACCATCAACGCAATCATCTAACCCACCAGCCTGGCTTATTTTGATGATTTGTCAAACCACATTCTTCAACATCTGATAAATCCCTCTGCCATCTTCTCTTCCAAATGCACGCAAAGATCCTGTATATAAAAGTTTGGGACTTCTGACATCATATTCTTCGACAAACCTTAATATATCAGCCGTGCTCTTTTCATATTCAGTACCTTCAAATACCTTTTTGTTTTTCTCCGCATGAACCTAAAAATCCACATTCGGCTGCTATATAAAAGTCCAATGCATTTTTACCTGTATGAACCAGCTTGTATGCTTTGAATTCACATCGACTTTTTTCTATCATATCTATGTATTCTGCGCGGATCTTTTCACAGCATTGGCTGTAAAACACAATAAGCGTGTCATTTTCATTCAGATATTCCACACCTTTCAGGCCATCTAACGCAGATACATTTTCGTAATCTACCAGTATTGTCGCCAATGCATTCACCACCTTTATTAATCTACAAACCGACAGGATAAGTAACTGTAACTACTCCTTCAACAAATAATCATTATTCAAAACCTTCATGGACAAAGGTCCTTCTATCGCCGGAGAATATACCGGAATCACCGGTCGGATAACAATCCCTTCTTTGTGATGTCCTGAATCATATTTTCCATTTGCCCTTGTCAGCAACTCTGCAACGCTGCCATACGGAAACTCACTTGCAGTTTCTTCTATGGGTACCATGACCAGCATCAACTGCTCGCACAATGCCTGCATTTTCTCCAGCGGATATCTTCTATGAGTATCCAGATCAATTACTGTAAAAACAAACCACTCAGGTCTGATAAGACCCAATCTGTTTTTCTGAATCCCCGGTCCGCAGAATTCTCCCTGGATCGCAATATTTCCAATTCCATATTCTTTCAATCGTTCCGGCAAATTCTTTTTGTGAGCATATTTCCACATGGCACAGTTATCATCATCTGCATATTCATAATTTCTGCCGCACACTCCAAAGCATCCATCTTTCCAGTACATTGTCACACTGGTACCATCCATTTTCGTACTGATGTAATATCCGGGTACTTTTTTAAATTCTTCAATCAGCTCCGGATATGACTGCACACGCAGTTCATCTGTTTTGGGAATGCCTGCTGGGAACTCTCCGATTACTGTGCCGGTATTTGTCACCCGCTCTTCTATTTCCCACTTTTTTATTTTCAGAAGATCCGTCACATCATCCCCCAACTGATACTCGCCCTCCGGCAAAATGGACAATGGCTGAACCAGCCCTTGAGAAATCTGCCCTTTAAAGTTTTGTGTTTTCAATCGGAATCCTTCTCCTAAAACCTCACTCTTTTTATAACTGCTTTTCCGTAAGAACTCGAACTGTTCGGAAATCGGAAGGAAAGAATCCACTTCCATATAAACACAACGATCGCCCACCTGGAACTGACCTTTGTTTGCCACACATTTCCATCCCAATACATGTACGCATTCAATTCTGTCAGCACCCTCTATCGGTGAAATATGGTGTACATACTGAATTGACGCTAATTTTCTTTTTCCCATACCGAATTCCCTTTCCATTTACCATAATCATAGAAAGCCGCTGCTTCCGCTGCGGCTCCATCACCATATATTGTATATGCCCACATTACAGCCATGAGGATTTCCTCCAGCCAACCGGCTTAACGCTTTAACCTTTTTCATGGATTTCAACACATCTCTATGTCTGCACAAAAGTTTCCACTTCACACAAAACCATTCAGGAAGAAAATCATTGAACTTTTACCCATCACGGTTCAATCAAGACACAAAACAGTTCAATTGGAGATGCTTCACGCACCATTATAAACCAACTTTTATAAAAGGCAGGAATCGAACCTGCGACATCATGAGATTAATCATGTGCGCTACCAACTGCGCCACTTTTTAAGTCAGCAGCCCAATGAATCCGAATTGGTATACTTGAATTTTGTAACATAACCCCGTTACGGGAAGCCGGATCTGAGGTTTTCGTAATGCAGGCAAATACCTTATTCAAATTCGATAAACGTTGTTGCGTTAGACACTTTTATCTGCGTTTCCAGTTCTGTCAGAAGAGTATTGCGTTTTTCCTCTAATGCTTCCATTTTCTTCTTCACATTCAACGGATCCACAAGCTCCGTCGTATTCTCTTTCACATAAGCATCCACAACACCTAACGGCTTGTCATCTTTTACCTTACTATCTTTTCCAAGAATACTAAGACGCATATTTTCCGCGGTAGTCTGCAGCTGACTGTTCTTCAGATCACAGAACCTGATCCGCTCGTTATATTCATTTTTCAGTTTTTCCTGAAGAGTTCCTTCAAAATCTGCCTCCCCTTCGTATGCTCCTGCGCCACGAAGTCTGCTCCTGATAGAAATCGCACCGGCAACCGTAAAGATTCCATATGAAGTTGTGATCTTCGTTTCTGCATTGGAAGCCACAATTGCAGCATCAATCTTCTGAAATCTTTCTATCAGATCAATAATCTGCTGGTATGCTCCCTCAGCTTCCTTTGCATACTCCTCCTTACTGATCCGTTTTGCATAAACCTTATCTTCATTAGGCTTAATGGTATCAACAAAGCTCGCTTTCGCGATTTTATCTGCAATCTTCTTCACCAACAGGTCCCTTTCATCCAGAGCCTGTGTCACTAACATTCTTTCTCCCATAAAAAATCCTCCCTTAAAATCGTGTCTCTACAAACGATTCTAAAGGAGGTTCGTTCATTTGTCATTGAAGCTGTAGTTCAATTTTTATCAGCACTCCTCCTGTGACGGTTTTCTATCATTTTTCTGCAATTTCGGGATAACAATCCCCCCATTGCACCAGTATTTCCGGATTTTCAAAATAGTCCTTAACAAAATCATAAGATTTCACACTGGACATTTTCAAATTTTCCTTGCAGAAAATACTTGGCTTTTTGCCGGACTTCTTAAACTCTGTGATTTTATTTGTTATGGATAAATCTATCCAAAATTGAATAAACATTGAACCAACTGTTTTAAAACATCGAACATTTTACAGCAGTTTTTTACCCGGTTTTAGAATAAATTGGGGACAACCTCAACCAATATTTGGGACGTGAAACAGAACGAGAATTCTCCCCACAGCCCAAAGCTCAGAAGGAAAATTCTCTGTAAAAGAAGAAATAGGCAGCTACTCTCCATAGCTGCCTACCCGCCAATGGAATATTTGGATTCGGGCCTTCCCCACGCCTTCCTACGGTCTACAATTATTCTTTTTACCATTCATCGCGTTCAGGATTGGGCCAACCCATTATCTCACCATTGTCCACACAAGCATATCGGTGGCTTCGCGGTTTGCAAAAGCAAAATATGGTATCAGCCGCGCAGTAAAGGAGATGCGCTGGCTGTTTTTCAGACGATAAAGATGATCAGCAGCCGGTCGCCGCTCGGCCCCAAGATAAATTACCGGAGCGGGTATACCATTCTCCCTTACGACCTTTGCTTCGCTGTTTTCAAGCAAGGTAATATCACGAAGATTTTCGCCATTGTCGATTTCCTCCATACAGTAAACAATGGGGCCGCGCTGCAGCGCATATCTGCCCGAATTATCCTGTGCATAGGGATTTGCCTCTATGAAGTGAATTTCCATCGGCAAGTCAACCGTGACGCTGTCACCGTCAGACAGTGCAAACCGCACAAAACCGTTTTCGGTGTCACCCCGATACTCAACGCACCAGTCAGGTATTCTCACATAGAGTGTCATTGGTTCACCGCTGTAATGAAATGTTATTTTGCCGCTGTACGGGTAATCAGTGGTCTGGGTCAAAACAGCAGTTTTGCCGCCTATCTGAAGTTTCGTTTCACTTTCCCCAAACTGATTACAGTAGACCGTATCACCGTCAATCGTGTACATATAACGCGAAATGGATGCCAGCATCCTCACCACATTGGGCGGACAGCAGGAACAATTGAATACCTTTACGCGCTCACAGATAGGTTGGTATGTACTGCGGGCATACTTTTTCCGGTCGATTTCCAGCGGATTTGTATAGAAGAATCTTTCACCGTCAAGGGATACGCCCGAAAGAAAACCGTTATAGTAAACGCGCTCTATCACATCGCCGTAACGGGAATTTACTTCCATTTCCTGCATGGCACCCGCAAACATCGAAAGCGATATGGCGGCACAGGTTTCATTATAAGTATCGCTGTTTGGCAGGTCATATTGATAAGAAAATTTTTCTTCGGAATGGTCGGCGCCGATACCGCCCGTAATGCTCATTTTGCTGTTCACGATATCATGAAACAACCTGTCACAAGCTTTTTTCAGTTTATCATCGCCATCAATCTTTGCCAGCATTGCCATTGCGGTATATAAATAACACGCCCTCACCGCATGACCGACAGCATCGGACACCTCTCTTAACGGTATGTCGGACTGATTGCACGGATTTTTTTCTTCCCTTTCGTTGCTGCCGCGCTGATCTATAAAAAATCTTGCAAGTTCAAGGTGCTTTTTGTCACCTGTATATTCATAAAGTTTTAAAAGCGCAAGCTCAATTTCCGGATGCCCCGGCGTAACAAAAGCGGCGCTTTGTTCCTCCACAAAGATGCGGTATATCATATCCACATTTTTGAGCATGCAATTCAGCAGTTTGTCCTTACCGGTCGCCCGATGATAGGCAATTGCCGCCTCGATCATGTGACCGGCGCAATAAAGCTCGTGCATCCTTCTGTCTGTAAATATCTTCGAGGGCTCAATTGTCTGAAAATAAGAATTGAAATAACCGTCGGTTCTCTGGTTTTCAGCGATGTCCTCCACCATTTCATCAATCAGCGCCTCAAGGTCCGGGGCAGGTGCTGCCTCAATAAGATACGCCGCGCCCTCGATCCATTTTGCAACATCCGAATCCCAGAAATGATGGGGCTTATTGGGCATACCTTCGCGCCAGCCGCAGCGAAGCGCATCAAAGCGTCCCGTTTCCTTAAAGCGGTCATAAACGTTCTTTACGATCGCATTTCGATCGAGATCGCTGTAAAATCCCCAAAAACCGTCTTTTATTTTTGTCTGTTCAAAATTTAGATTTTTCATGTACAGTTTCCTCCCGAATCCCTTAATTGACATATCAAAAGAGAATTACTATACTTATTATGTAATTTCATTCTGCAAATCACAACCTCAAAAGTTGTATAATAGGAGTTAAAATCCGACTATGTTTGAAGACGTAAAAAACTGCGGTGTGGGAAAATTTATATCCCGCGGTGAATGGAGCCACCCTGACCGCATTATAGATTCTTATGAAATTATATTTGTTACAAAAGGTGAAGTCTATATAAACGAAGACGGTGCCGAATATCCGCTTAAAGAAGATGAAATACTGATTTTGCAGCCAAACCTGCGCCATTACGGATATAAAACAAGTACCAACACGGAGTTTTTCTGGCTTCACTGGTGCGGCGGGCCCAAATTATCATTGAATATGAAGCACAGAAAGATAGAAAATCCATATAACATTTCTCTGTACTTTCGACAGCTTTTAGATGCCCGTGTCATGCAGAAAACATCCGAGAGTCTGGATTATCTGACCAGATTGGTTTTAATCGAACTTTATTTTAACAGTAAGCAGCCGAACGTGAATCCTGTCGCGGAAAAAATTGCTGCCTGGATTAAAGCAAACTGCCATACTCCTGTCACCGAAACGCAAATCGCTGCTATATTTGGATACAACGCTGATTACCTGAACCGTATATTCAAAGCAAGCTTTTTAAAAACGATGAAACAGTATATTAATGAGAAACGCATAGAATATATAAAAGGACTCATGCTCCGCGGCGATCTGACGCTTAAAGAAATAGCTGAGAAGTCTGGGTTTACGGAATACAAATATTTTCTGAAGTTTTTTAAATACCACGAAAAAATAACTCCGACAGATTTTTACAAACAATATGCAAAAATGCATATCAACTCACGCTGATTATTTTGAGTGAAGGGGCTATCCTATGTTTTCAGGGCAGCCCCTTCGTTTTATGATGTCCTTCCGTTCTAAGATGAAAAAAATCCGAATGCTGTCAACTTTCCCTCCGGTTATCCGGCTTCACAGCTGTCGCAAGCATTTTCTTTTTTCCTTCTTCCGACATATTTGCACTCCTTTTCAACAAACTCGCATCTACCTTTTCAATCCAATTATCATCATATTCGAAAGAAATAATTTCTTTTCCCTTTCCACCCTCGACATAAAGTGTACCTATTTTTCAGGAACAGAAGCATCCCAGCATCCTTTCAAACACTCTGTAGTTTCGCTCATCCCATGGGCTGCAGTAAACCGCAAATTCAATATTCTTGAATGCATGCAGATATTCCTTTGTGACGTTTTTGGCTGCCTGTGCGACCACTTGTGGATTATTTGAAAATGCGCCGCAGCCAAACACACCCAGAATTATGGCTTCATTTCCTTCCATTACCGCAACATCAAGAATTCTTCTGAGCCGTTTTTCATGAAGTTCCAGCAACTCTTTATCCGTTATTTGGACAGCACAGCTTCCATCGCCCACATTATATGCATTGGTCGGATGCTCTCTCAGATTGGGAGCGGCGCAGGTGATGACATTCACTTCATACGTTTTGGCCCCGATATCCTGCTGCCGCTTCGAAGCTTCTTTTCTTTGAGACAATGAGCTTTGCCGGCTCGGTATACAGCATTTTATTGATGCCGGGAATGGCATCCTCTTCCAAGATCAGCTTCTGTTGTTTTATCGAATTTTTAATGGATTCCAATAATCTTGGATTGCTTTTACAAAGGTCTGCTGTGTCGTTAAATACTGCTATATTTTGCAGCATCTGTAATACCGCATCCTCAAAATATCTTTTCCTCCCCTCTTGACAACGCCCCAATATCAGCGCTATAATACGTTAAACCGTTGAAGAAGAGTGAGTAAGTTTTATCCATTTTCTTTTCAGAGAGCTGTGGTGGGTGTGAGCACGGCAGGAAACATAAAACCGAATGGACTTCTGAGGGCGAACAGAAACGAAGCTCAAGCTTTTTAGTATGCAAGACGGAGCATGACTCTCCGTGATCAAAGGTCTGCATATGTCAGTATGCGCAAAGAGGGCGTATGATATAATACGTCAAGCCAGGTGGCACCGCAGGGTAATGATATCCTGTCCCAGCAATGATGTTGGGACGGGATTTTTTTATTCTATAGAAAGAACCTTGTCGCTTTGGCGCCCGCAGCGCCGTGAACATTGGATTTATCATTGGATACAGCTTCATAACAGGAGGTAGCATGGCATTGAAAAGAAAGATCGTTATTATCGGGGCCGGTCATGTGGGTTGTCACTGTGCGCGAGCGCTGGCGGCCGGCCGGGTTTGCGATGAAATTGTTTTAGTGGATAAAGTGAAAGAAAAGGCGAAAGCACAGGCGATGGATGTTGCGGATGCGCTCAGTTTCCCTTCCATTGATATCACCGTTCGAGACGGGGATTTGGAAGAATGTGCTGATGCGGATATCACGGTAATTGCCATCGGCAAGCCCCGTGAGAAAGGGCAGACGCGGCTGGATTTGCTTGGAGATTCCGTTCTCATGGCAAAAGAGCTTGCCGCAGATTTAAAAAAGGTCGGCGTCGGGGGGATTGTGATCAGCATCACCAACCCGGCAGATATCATTGCCGACTATATCAGAAAAGCGCTGGGACTGGATCGTTTCCGGGCATTCGGAACAGGAACCTTGTTGGACACCGCAAGGCTTCTGCGGATTCTCTCCGAACAGACCGGTGTCAGCCGCAAATCAATTTCAGCATTTGTCCTGGGAGAACACGGAGATTCCTCCATGGTTCCTGCTTCTGTGATCCGGATCGGAGGACTTTCAGCAGAAGCTTATGAAGGCTTTGATCCGGAAGCTGCCACCATTCGGACCCATCAGATCGGAATGGACATCATCAATGGAAAAGGTTCCACGGAATTTGGAATCGGCCAGGCGCTGGCCTTTTTGGCAAATACCATTTTGCAGGATGCAAAAGCCGTTTTACCGGTTTCCGTTCATTTGGAAGGGGAATACGGAATTGAAGGCATCAACTGCGGCATTCCCTGTGTGATCGGCAGAGCCGGCATTGAACGGATTGTGGAACTGCCTCTGACAGATTTCGAAAAAGAGCAGCTGTTAAAATCCGCAGCCGTATTGAAAAAACATACAGAGCTGGCACAGAACATGTAAAAATTCCGGACGCCATGCATAAGGCAGGCGTCCGCAAAAAGGAACATAGAAAAGGAGAATTATTATGATGAAAAAGTTTTTAAAATCCATGCTTGTTATGACCATGACCGCTCTTACGCTTACATCCGTTGTCGGGTGTTCCTCAGAAAAAAGCGACAAAGTAAAGGTTGCCATCGTGCAGCCCATGACTCACACCTCTCTGGATCAGATTCGGGAGACTATTATTTCAGAATTAAACAGCAGTGAAATCGAGTTTGAAATTGTGCAGGAGAATGCAAACGGTGATACTTCCACCCTTTCTTCCCTCCTGGAAAAAGCCCGCACAGAAGGCGCCGATATTGTAGTTCCGATCGCCACCTCCACCGCTCAGAGTGCAAAAACCGTGTTTGATACCACCTCTACCCCCATTGTTTTTGCAGCGGTTTCCGATCCGGCAGCAGCCGGTCTGGTGGGAGACGACTGTGCAAACATCACCGGTGTTTCCAACAACATTCCTTCCGCAGAAATTGTGAAACTGATTTCCAACTTCCAGCCGGAGTATCAGAAGATCGGCTTTTTGTATACTTCCAGCGAAGTAAATTCCGTCTCTACAATCAACGCGGCGAAAGCATACTGTGATGAAAATAATATCGCCTATGAAGAAGCTTCCATCTCCAATCTTTCAGAGCTTCAGACCGCTGTTGAATCCTTGATTTCCAAAGGTGTAGATGCGCTTTATACCGGAAACGACAACTCTATCGCATCCGCCATGTCCGCGTACACCGACACCGCCTATGCAAAAGGAATTCCCGTATATTGCGGTGCGGATTCCATGGTAGCTGACGGCGGCTTTGCAACCATCGGTGTGGATTATGTTCAGCTGGGCAAGCAGGTTGCCGATATGGTGGTTAAAATTGCAGGCGGCACAAAGCCTTCCGATCTGCCTTATGAAACCCTTTCCGAATATGCAAAATTCGTCAACCTTCAGGCTGCTGATACACTCGGCTTGGAACTGACAGATGAAATGACCGATGGCTATACGGTTCTTGTGGAAAAAGACGGTACCAGCCACTTTGGAGAGTAAGGAGGCAGGCAAATGGATTATTTGGGGCTGCTCATTTCGGCGCTCAGCCAGGGAATGCTCTATGCGCCGATGGCGCTTGGTGTTTTCATCGCATTCCGAATCCTGAATACCCCGGATTTAACGATTGACGGAAGCCTTGTTTTGGGGATGTGTGTCTGTGCCGTTGTTACGATCAGCGGTCATCCATACCTCGCCCTTGTCTGCGGCCTTCTGGCAGGTGCACTCGCCGGCCTTGTAACGGGAATTTTACAGACCAGTCTGAAAATCCATCCCATTCTTTCCGGAGTTCTCACCATGACAGGTCTGTATACCATCAATTATATGATCCTGGGCGGACAGTCAAATTTATACCTGCAGAGCCTTTCCGCCAATGAAAGCGGCAGTTCGGTACAGGTTGCCAGCAACACGCTGTATAAAACCTTTTACAATTTTCTCTGTACAGCTTTCAACACCACAGAACTGGACGCAAACCTTTCCGTTCTGATCATCAGCACGGTGCTCATTGGAATCGCTGCCATCCTGCTGTGCGTTTTTTTCAAAACCAGAACAGGCATCGCCATCCGTGCCACCGGAGATAATGAGGAAATGGTTCGTTCCTCTTCCATCAATGCGGATGCCTCCCGCATTCTGGGCATTATGCTTTCAAATGCTCTCGTCGCCTTTTCCGGCGCGCTTCTTTGCCAGCAGCAGCGCTATGCGGATTTAAACTGCGGAAACGGCATGCTGGTTGTGGGTCTTGCTTCCGTCATCATCGGACAAATTTTTTTAGGGAAAAGAAATGTGACCCTCGGCGTTTTTTCCGCCATTCTCGGCTCTCTTGCCTACCGGATTATCCTGCAGGCAGCCTATCAGGCGGATATGCCAAGCTACGGTGTAAAACTGCTTTCGGCGATCATCGTTGTCATTGCTCTCATCCTTCCTTTGATCAAAAATAAAATCATCGAATATCGGCTGGCTGCCGATGCAGATAAGGAGGACTGACCATGAGCGAACTTTCTCTTATTTCATTATGTAAAAAATTTGAGCGCAGCACGCCGAACGAAAAAGTCGCTTTGGATCATATTTCTCTGGAGGTAAATCAGGGCGATTTTATCACCATTCTCGGTTCCAACGGCGCCGGCAAATCTACGCTGTTCAATGCAATATTGGGGAAATTTCCGCTGGATAGCGGCAAGATCATTCTGGACGGAGAAAATATCACAAAGCAGAAGGACTACAAGCGGGCATTAAACATCGGCTGTCTTTATCAAAGTCCTTTAAAGGGCACTGCACCCAATATGACCATCGAAGAAAATCTCGCCCTGGCCTATACAAGAAAAGCGAAGCGTTCTTTCTTTGCTGTCAACAAAAAGGACAGCGAACGTTTTCGGGAAATGCTTTCCACCCTCGGACTTGGACTGGAAGATCGGATGAAAACGAACATGGGTCTTTTATCCGGCGGTCAGCGACAGGCCGCTGCGCTGCTGATGGCCACGATCGCTGAGCCCAAACTCCTTCTCTTGGACGAACATACGGCGGCCCTGGATCCCGCCACAGCGGATAAGGTGTTGGCTCTCACAAAACAAATCGTAGAAGAGCAGCATCTGACCTGCCTGATGATCACCCACAATATGCAGTCCGCCCTGGACCTGGGCAACCGAACCATCATGATGGACCGGGGACGGATCATTTTAGATGTTTCCGGGAAGGAACGGGAAAATCTGACTGTAGCCGATCTGCTGGAGAAATTCAAGGTCGCTTCCGGCAAAGGATTCGACAATGACCGCATGATGCTGGTATAATAAATAGTTCCATAAAAATATCCAGGTGCTGCCTCTTACAAAGGGATATCACCTGGATATTTTTCTTTATTTTCTGTTCTCCATAAAATTCTTCAGCGGCAGCACCCAGTCTGTCTGCACGATATCAAAACCTTTATCCAACAGCCATCCCCATCCGCACTCCGGAGCACCGACTAAGGAGATGTCATCAGAGTGGCCTGCGCTCAAGGGCACCTGATAGGAATAGAGAATTCCGTTGCCCCATAAAATGCGGCCTTTTTTATGCTGCGCTTCCATGTAGTCATCCTGAGCGATAGGCGCATTTTCAGTAGCAAAAACCAGTTCGGAACCCACAAAATTCAAGTTCATTTTTTCCAGCTGTTCGGTAATTTCGTCCTTTTCCTGAATGATGGGCATATACATCATTTCCGGTGCCACTTCTTCCATGATGCGGGCATATTTGATGTCAGCGGGCGCTTTGATCAGAATCTGATCTTCCATTTTGTGGCGGCGCACCGCTTCGGTCATGGGCGCCAGGCAGTCCCAGCCATGGTCCAGGTTGATGAAACAGCGATTTTTGAAGGTTTCCAAAAATTCGTCCAGCGTCATTAACGGACAGTCCGTGATGGCTCTGCAGCTGTTGACATAACGCTCTTTTCTGATTTCTTCGGCAGTCATCTGTTCCAGATGAATGTCCCGGTTGAGGAACACTTTTTCGTTTCCGGGATGAAAAATAAAGATTACGCCGTCTTTGCTGACAGTCACATCGGTTTCCAGCATGTCGGCACCCTGCTGCAGTGCTGCTTCAAAGGCTGCTCTCGTGTTGCCGGGGACGTTGCCGCCGGCAGTTCCCTGATGGGCACAGATTAACGTTCCGCGTTTTTTTCTTGCTTCCAGCAGTGTATTCTGATAAGTCATAATGTTACCTCCGCATTTTTCTACAAAAGGGCAGCCCGTTTGCATGGCTGCCCTTTTCGTTACCGTTTCAACGGTAAATACCTTTTTCCATGGTTTTCCTGCATTTCAAAGCGCTCACGCCTGAAAACGGAGAAGCGTTTTTTTACTTGTAGCCGTGTTCTTCGCAGTATGCTTTCCACTGTGCAGAATAGCCTTCCTGAATCTTGGAAAGTCCTGCTTCTTCCGCTTTTTCCAGGAATTCATCGATGGCTGCGTCCACATCATCTACCAGACCAGTCTGGATGGGCAGCAGATACTGAGACATTACAGAGCCCAGCGCTGCTCTCTCTGCAGAATATTCGGAGTAGTCTTCTACGAATCCTGCATAGATGTTGGTGTTCGGGATATGAGTGGAAGATGCGATTTCATCCAGGTGTGCATAGATCTCTTTCTTGAGTTCTGTGGTGCCTTCGGATTCCAGTCTGTAGTCATCGTTCTTCAGACCATAGCTTGTGCCTTCATAAGGGAACTTGCTGTTTTCGGGTCCAACTACATATTCGCCTGCTTCATTTAAAGTATAGTGTTCACCTTCAATACCATACAGTGCCAGCTGATTCAGCTCTTTGTTGGTCAGCAGCAGATCCAGAGCCATTGCTGCTCTTTCGGGGTTTTTGCTGTTTACAGTGATTGCTGTACCATCACCGGTGGGGTGAGAAGGATATGCTACGCCATTTACATCAGCATACAATGCGAAACCAACTTCTGCTCCGGGGATATCCTTTTCTACGATCGCTTTTCTGGTCATGTAGTCGTGAGGGTTACCGCCTGTCAGCGCAACAGCTGTGCCGTCAGAGAAGCTTGCGGATGCGGTTTCAGCCATGATGTTTTTGCTCCAGAAGCCTTCATCAGCCCATCTCTTCATGGTCTTCATATCCTCACGGAATTCATCAGTAGCCCAGTAGTTGTACATTTCTGTGGGGTTGGAGTCATCAGCCACCATGCCGTAGTTAAAGTCATAGGCAATCCAGGGATATCTTGTGTTGACGATGCAGTTTACCTTAAAGCCCTGCAGACCGAAAACGCCGGTCTTTGTGCCTGCTTCCAGGAAAGTACGTCTTTCGGGTTCATTTTCCTTGATGCCCAGCAGGTATTCTTCAAAGTGTTCCATGGTGTCCGGAACAGGAAGGTCATACTTTTCGCACAGGTCTACACGATATAAAGTACCCTGGCTGACATAGTTTTTCAGGTTTGCGGGAACCATGTAAATGTTGCCGTCCACTTTTGTCTGCTCCCAGATTTCATCGGAAATGACTTCCTTCACGTTGGGCATGCAGGTATCGATCAGATCGTTCAGCGGAAGGAATGCGTTTGCGGATACATAAGTTCCGTAGTTTGTCCAGCCTGCGGTATAGATCAGGTCAATATCTTCTCCGGAAGATAATGCCATATTGTACTTGTTCATCCAGTCTGTCCAGGATGTGTACTTGAATGTCACAGTAGCGTTGATCTCTTCCAGAAGCACTTCATTGATGCGGTCCTGTACGGGCTGCAGATCTTCGGGTTCTGCACCCACTACATAGTAAACCAGATCCACGCGCTCGGAAGTGTCGATTGCAGCTGCAGCCTCTGTTTCGCCGGCAGCTTCGGCGCTCTGTGCGTCTGCTGCTTCTTCTGCAACTTCAGTGCTTGCAGCAGCTTTTTCGCTGTCAGCAGAACTGCTGTTTCCACAGCCAGCCAGAGAAGAAACCATCATACCTGCTGCCACTGTCATAGCAAACAGCTTTTTCATTGTCTTCTTTTTCATACATATCTCCTTTTGTTTGTCATAACTGTCCTGCTGCTTCAATGAGCCATACGGGCAGTCACATTGAATATATTCATGATAAAAGCAGTCCCATGGAATACTGCCTCTAATCATCCGGGTTTAAAATTGCGCAGACCGCGCGCAATTTCAGGGCGCACTCAGCCTTTTACGGCGCCCACTGTAATACCTTCTACGAAATATTTTTGTACAAACGGGTATACCAGAAGGATGGGGCCGGTTGCCACAACAGTCATTGCAAGCTTCACCGTCTGTGTAGGCGGATTGATCACCACGTTTGCACTGCCGGAAACATCCAGCGCCGCCTGGGCTTTGTTGATCAGTTCATATAAGTAATACTGCAGCGACCAGGTGCTTGAGTTATCGCTGAACAGAGAGGAATGATACCAGTCGTTCCAGTATCCCAGCGCCAGGAAAAGTCCAATGGTCGCCAGTCCTGATTTTGAAATGGGCAATACGACTTTTGCAAAAATGGTAAAATATCCGGCACCGTCGATTTTGGCCGCATCAACCAGTTCATCCGGCACACCGCCCATCATAAAGGTTCTCATCAAAATGATCAGGAACGGAGAAGCGATGCCCGGGAGCCACAAAGCTGTCAGAGTCCCTTTTAAATCCAGTACGCTTACGTACATGATGTACCAGGGTACCAGTCCGCCGCCCATGATGGTGGTAAAATAAATCAGAAAGGATATAATATTGCGATATTTGAATTCTTTTCTGGAAAGCACATAGCCGGTCAGTGAAATCACGGCAAGTCCCATTGCTGTTCCCACCAGTGTGCAGTATAATGTCACACCATAAGCCTGCACAATGCCCTTGGGGCTTTCAAAAATGTATTTGTACGCATCCAGTGTAAACTGCTTGGGGAACAGGCTGTATCCTTCCTGCACAACGATCCCATTATCCGATAAAGATCCTGAAATGATGATCAGAAACGGCAATACACATATAATGGCAGTGATT
>JAFUMV010000006.1 GCA_017482485.1 Lachnospiraceae bacterium | reverse complement strand
GTTCGTCAGACCAGAGATTTGCCTCCACCTTCCTTCAGATTCGCAGTCGCCTACGACACCCTTGGTCTTGGCTATACCCTTCCCACTACTAGGGCGGATTCGGGACTTGCACCCGTTAGAAACGTGCGCCGCCAGGCGCACAAGGACAGAATGCCGGCTCTTTTTGAGCCGGCATTTTTACAGGTCAGAGGTTTATTTCTTCTATTGCAATTGGGGACTTTCATGTGGTCCGCAAAAAAGATCCAGGGTACTGGAATTCTATCAGTTCACAATTTTTTTCAAATATTCTGCGCTCGATTTAATAGAAGCAAAACAATTGACCGAATAATTGTTATCCTGTTCCACCACATAATACTTCACACCACACTTTGCTGCTGTTTTAAGAATCGACTCCCAATTCAGATTGCCGTTCCCCACTTCAGTGATCTGCGGCGTGGCAGGCTGGTCTTTGGACCAGGAAATCTTCATATCTTTCAGATGTAAAATATCGATGCGGCCGGCCAGTTTTTCAATCCATTCTCTCACATCTCCTCCACCGTACTGTACCCAGTAAGTATCCAGAACAAAAGAGGTATTGGCGGGATTTAATCCTTCTACAAGCATGTCCATCGTGGTCTTCCCGTTTTCCCATCTGAAAAACTCGTGTGAATGGTTATGGTAGGTAAATTTCATCCCGTATTTTGCCGCTTTTTCCCCGATCATATTCGCTTTTTCAATGAAGGCTTTCACCTCATCCACCGAGCTGCTGCGGTTGCCCCCGATTCCCATGTTTGTGGTGCCAAGAATCATGTGATTTTCCAAAGCCTGATCAAAATCGGACACCATAAGATTGAAATTGTCATGGGTGCCCACAATCTGAATGCCCTCTTCTTTCGCAATCCGCCCGAAATCAGCATAGGGAATGGCGCATCCGGCAGTCTGTGCCTGGGTATATCCGTATTTTCTCATCTTCTGAAAAGACTCCCGGATATCTTCCTCATTTTTCATAAAATCTCTGATTGTATAAAGCTGCAAACCGATTTCCTTCATTTTTTAACTCCTCCTCTTCCACCTTCCGTCATCACTGACAGCAAAGCATCTCACCCGGTTTTACACATAACAAACCTTTCGGGGTTTCCATATACAAAATCGTACAGGTGGGATTATACACCCTGCTGCCATCCATGGAAAAGATCAGCTTTCTGTACGCTTCCACATAATCATAAATTTCAATATTGGTGGCATACCAGATGTCCTCCCGGCTGCCCAAAAATTCCGCGAATTCCTCAATCACCGACCAGTTATTCTGTCCCTCAAATTCATAAGCATGTCCCCATAAGTAGAACAGCGCGGGACCCTCTTTGATATCCGTTTCCACAAAACGGTGGGCCAGCTCCATCAGCTCCGGATCTGCGTGGCGGCAGGTTGCGGAAAGACGCAGCCAGTCTGTAGGGATATCGAAACCTTTTGTGGAAACTGTCGTTCTTGCATAGGCGATTCCGCACATCCGCAGAATTTCCACCACCTCGTCACTCGTGGTGCCGTAAGGGTAGGCCATGCCCCTCACAATACATCCGTATTCCTTTTCCAGATTCAGACGATCCTGCGCCACTTCCTGTACGCACAGATTCAGCGGCTGCTTTTCCATATGTCTGTGGTGCAGACCGTGCACGGCGATCTCCATCCCGCTGTTTTTGTATAAAGCCTGACACTGGCTTTTTGTCATTCTTCTCTGAACTTTGCCTTCCGGATGCACATAGCCTTCTTCCGAATACATTTCGCTGCTGATGTTGAAGGTTCCTTTCAATCCGTGCCGTTTCATGATTTCAATCAGACGGGCATCCTGTTCCACACCATCATCATAGCTGAGTGTCAGCGCACGTTTCTTTCCTTCCGGAAATCTCATAAAAATATTGTCCATAACTGATCAGTTTCCTCCGTTTTCCATCCGTTTTCTTTTCACATACTCCCGCGGCGTAATGCCCTCGTTTTTCACAAAAGCTCTCTTGAAGGTGACCTCATTTTCATAGCCACTCTGTTTTGCCACCTCAACCACATTATAGTTGCCCTGTTTGAAAAGCTGCTTGGCATGCTCCACCCGCTTTCTGTGCAGGTAATCGATGAAATTCATATTCACCGTTTCCTTAAAAAGCTTCGATACCGTTGGCCGGGACACTCCGAAATCATCTGCAATATCCTGCTGGGACAGCGCAGAAGAAGCATAATTTTCGTCCACATATTTCACCAGGCTTCTGCCCAGGGTCTGAAACTGCCTGCTTTCCCGGCAGGAAACCTCGATCTGTAAAAGCTGATTCCGCAAAAACTCCCACAGACCCGGCATATCCTGTGCTTCTGTCAGTTCCCGATAACTGCCGGGGTCCACATTCCACAAAATCCCCATATCCGCTGCGAAGCGGCGGAATCCCTCATAGATCAGATCCGTCACCTTTTTTTCAACCTCAGGCAAAACCTTTCTCCGGGCATTTTCCGTTTCCACTTCCACCAGAATTTTCTGTGCCTCTTCAAAATTTCCGTTTCGCATCTGGCTAATCATGCGGTTTTCCACATCGAAAGGATAATAATAGGAGAGTTGTCCACCAAGATCCTGACTTTTCAACATTTTGTCATTCACATCCTGCCAGGACCGATGAATGCCTTTAAATCCCGCATGAGCCTTCCCTGCATACAGTTCCACATCCAGATCTGAAAGATATTCATCCACAAGCATGCTGATCCGTTCGCTTTGATGAAGCAGCACAGTTTTTCCCTCCGCTGCTCCAAGAATCATCACATACCGTTCTTCCATACTGCACAAAACCGCAGCGATTTTATTATGATAACAGTCAATCTGCAGTTTCAGCATCACATCCATAAAGACTTCCTGATCTTTCGTATCAGCGTTGATGAATACGATGACCAGATAGTCCATATCCGCTTTAAAATCTGTATGGAATTTGCGTACATGCTCGAATATTTTTTCTTTATCATAACTTCCCATAAGAAGACTGACCAGAAAACCGTTCTGGCCGATCTGATAATACTGATTGGCAAGCTCTTCCATGTCTTCTTTTTCCACTTTCAACTCCTCATAGACATGTTCGATCTCTTCCAATCCGTAAAGACCGTCCTGTTTTTTACGTCCCACCTTTTCCAGCAGCCGAGCGATGGGGCGATAGGTCAGACGTGCCAGCAGATAGGCAATCACCACAGCCACTGTCAAAAAGCCCAGACAGCTCAAAATAATATAGTTGAAGTTTATAAGGCCGCTCCCTACATAAGAAACATCGATTTCAAAGCAATATTCCCAAGGATATAGTTTAGACGCCAGCTGTATCTTTGTCAATTCTCCTGCGCCGGATTCCTGCTGCGTTAAAAACACAGTCTCCCCATTCTGCAAGATGGAAAAGGAAAACGCATCTGCCATATTGGTGCGGACAAATTTTCGAAACTGTTTTCCATCCACCAGTACAAAAAGTACTCCTCTGGGCGAATCATAATATTCCAGGGGTTTTGCAATCATAAAATCATCGTCAGCCAAAACTTCTGCGCTTTGGATAAACAGCACCATTGCACCGTAATCACTTTTCACCCGTCTGCTCACTTCTTCCAGCCAGCCCTGATCTAATCCCACCGATTTGAAATATCGCTCACACTCCCAAAACGAAACTCTGTCCACCGCCATATTTTTTTTGGGGAAAAGAACCGCCGTGGAGGCGGCAATCTGGAGAATATCATTGAAACTGCCCATCTGGCTGCAGATATCTTTTCTCTCAAAATAATCCACACGAGAAGAGAGAATATCCGAATTGGAAGCTACATAAGGGCACCAGCTGCTGGCTGATACCTGATTGGCTACCAGCTCCACTGCGCTGAATTTTTCATCGACAATCTGAGTCATCAGTTCTGCTTTTGCCAGACTTTCCTGACGGATCTGTTCCTGACTGCTGTTTTCATACTGGTGCAAAAACACAACAAAAAAGATCAGAAACAGCGTTCCCATCACCCCGACATAGCTCAGAAACGTCGTTCTGAAAAAACGATTTTTGAAAAAATTCAGCATTCTCCCTCGTCCCCTTCTCATCTGCTGCAGTAACGATAAACCTGCAATGGGAGCACGACGCATTTGCGCCCTGCTCCCTGCTTTTTTCAATTAACCAAGTGTACGGTCATAGCGAGCCTGTGTGATTTCAATCAGCTCATCCAGTCCCAGTTCCTTCATTTCCGCAATATAAGTATCCCAGTTGTCCAAAGATGCATCGCCCATGATCAGCTTTGTTAAAAGTTCCTCAGAATAGGTATCAAAGTCTGTTTTCAGATCTGCAATACGCTCTGTTTCTTCTACGGTCGCCACTGCAACTTCCAGTTCCGTACTCTTTACTGCCAGTTTATATTTGTCAGGATTTTCATAAACCTCTCTGACCGGATCTGCCTTTGCCGCAAAACCTTCTTCCGGCCATCCCATGGATTTTCCCATCTCTGTAGCTGTTACCAGCTCCTGGGCACGGTCAACAGTTTCCGCACGGGGGAAGATACAATCATTAACCCACAGTGCCACTCTGATCTGGCATTCACTGATATCGCTGTCGGTAAATCTCTGCTTCACGCCGTCAACTACTTCATAGGAATAACCTTCAATACCAAACTCTGTCAGAGTTGCGTACTCTTCGCTCGTCAGATAGTCCAGCAGACGTCCTGCCGCTTCCTTGTCCACATTAGAGGTAAATGCGAAATCATAAGTATTTTTCTGAACAGCGCTCTGGGAATTAACAAGCGGGGTGCAGCCGTTTTCAGGGTCACACACAAGGCCCACAAACTGGGCTCTCTGTTCTCCCTCCGGAACAGTAACCGCTGCTTCCGAACTGTAACCAATCCAGTAGGTGCTCACCATAGAAATCTTGTTCTCAGCCTGCTTCTCCTTCGCCTGTCCGGAAGTATCCAACAGACCCGCCTTAAACAGTCTGTTCATAAAAGTGATATAATCTTTAATGCCATCCTGATACCAGGGAGAAGTGATCTTGCCGGTCTCGCTGTCCAAAAAATAGCTGGAAGTTCCCAAACCATACATCTGAGCGATGCCATTGTAGAAAGAGTTATAATTTAAAGTAATCACCTCATCCGCCTGTCCGTTTCCGTTTGCATCCTGTTCCTGGAATGCAAGAAGCGTCTGATACAATTCCTCTGTTGTTGTGGGCATTTCCAGGCCCAGCTTCTGCAGCCAGTCATAACGGATCATCGCCCCCACCAGGCTTCCTACTCCTCTTCCTTTGTAGTCACCGTAAGTAACGCCGGTCAGCCAGTACTGATTGCCATCTTCCAGCTTATTCAACTTTGCCACGGAGCTGCCTGCACCGGTGGTATAATATTCTTTTGCGGTTCCATCGGAGTAATTCTCCCAGATTTCATTTACAGAAACCAGTTTCCCCTGCTCCACCAGACTCATTCTGGTCTTTGTGTCCACGGTAGAAATGTTTACCATGTCATAGTCCAGGCCGGCGGCGATCTGTGTCTGCACAACATTTTCAATCTGATCCGCAGGAATCAGATCCAGTTCCAGCTTAACGCCATAACCTTCGAGATCAGAAACCAGCTGCTCCCATTTTTTGCTCTCGCCGTTCACCCAATCAGAAAAATAAATGGTATTTCCGTTGTTATCCACAGCGCTGTTGTCAGGACCGAGAATGCGGATCGTCTTCAACTCTTTCGGAGCATCCTCTCCTGCCGCATCCGCTGCTGCGCTGTCCGTTTTCTCCACAGCCGCTGTTGTTTCGGCTGCTGCGCTGTCCGTTTTCTCAGCGGACTGTCCGCATCCTGCCAGACTGGCACTCACCACGGTCGCTGCCAGAAAAGCTGCCCATAATCTCTTGTTCCCTTTTCTCATAATTGCCTCCTTAATTAATTATATTTTTATTTCCCT
Source organism: Lachnospiraceae bacterium (assembly GCA_017482485.1). Lineage (GTDB taxonomy): Bacteria > Bacillota > Clostridia > Lachnospirales > Lachnospiraceae > Gallintestinimicrobium. The sequence goes on along the minus strand of JAFUMV010000006.1, from coordinate 23,487 downwards.
AAAAAGGCGAGGGAAATATGTACCAATTTCACAACTTGCTTATTCTTTTAACGACCCCATTACCATGCCCTTCACAAAATACTTCTGGAAGAAAGGATAAGTACACAAAACCGGAAGTGATGTAAAAATAATCATCGCATATTTTAACTGTACGCCGGACATCTGTTTTTTCAGCAGCTGTTCCAGCACGTCCAAATCCAGGTTGTCCGTTGCGGACGCAGATGCTTCCACCAGAATTCGTCTCAGATAAAGCTGCAGGGGCTGCCACTCCGTATGAGGAAGATAAATGCTCGCTCTAAACCAGCTGTTCCAGGTTCCTACAATCGTATATACCGCAATTACAGCAAAAATCGGTTTTCCGAGAGGAATGAACACATTTGCCAGCACCTGCATCACTCCGGCGCCGTCGATTTTCGCCGCTTCCGATAAGGAATCCGGAATCGTTCTGAAATACGATCTAACCAGAATGATGTTCCAGATGGAAAAACAGCTCGGAATGATCTGCGACAGCGGGTTGTCATAAAGCCCCAGCTTTAAAATCAGCAAAAAGGAAGTGATGAATCCGCCTGAAAAATACATGGGAATCAATAAGTACATGGTCAGCCATTTTCGTCCGATCAGTTTTTTATAATTCAATCCGTAAGCAACCACCGTACTGGTCAGCACCATCAAAATAGTGTTGGGGATCACATATAAAAACGTATTTGCGTAAGCCCTCCACATCTTTGTATCACGCACAAGAGCAGTATAAGCATCCAGATTAAATCCTTTCGGCAGCACATACACCTTCATGGTTGCCGCAAATTCCGGTTCGCTCAGGGACAAAATCAACACATAATACATCGGGTAGAGAGTGACGAATGCAGCGAGTCCGGCCAGCACATAAAGCAGCACTGTCACCGCCGGATTTCCTTCCCGGATTTTTCTTTTCTTTGTTTGTCTCATTTTGCGCCTCCTTACCAAAGTCCATATCCGGTCAGCGCATTACTGATCTTATTGGCTATATAAGTAAAAATAAACCCTATAATCGAGGTGAACAGCCCTGCTGCTGTGGTGTAGCTGTATTGTCCTTCCAGAATGCCCAGACGATATGTATAGGTTCCGATTACATCCGCCACATCGTAAGTCGCAGGATTATATAAAAGCAGGATCAGATCCGTGTTGGTTGAAAGAACCGACCCAACCGTATTGATCAGATTGATGGCAATCACAGCCCTCAGCCCCGGCAGCGTAATATGCCATACCTGCTGCCATCTGTTGGCGCCATCAAGTTTGGCAGCTTCATACAGACCGGGATCAATGGAAGAAATTATGGAGCAATATAATATGCTTCCAAATCCAAATCCCTTCCAGACATTGGTGAATGTATATATCCACGGAAACGCGGCGGAATTCACATTATAATTCTGTTTTTCAAAACCGAACACCGACAGCAGACTGGTAATCATGCCATCCGCTCCGGTGAAAGAAAGCACCATTCCGGCAACAATAACCATAGAAATGAAATAAGGCATATAGCTGGCTGTCTGCACGAATTTTTTGAATTTCAGATGCTTGATCTGATCGATCAGCAGCGCAAACAGAATGGGCGCTGTAAAACCGAAAATCAGATTCAGCCCGCTCAACACCAGCGTATTTTTGATCAGTCGCCAAAAATAATGACCTCCTACAAATTTTTTAAACCATTTCAGCCCCACCCATTTGACGCCTTCCCCGAAGAATGCGTTCCCGGGCACATAATCCTGAAAAGAGATGATCACTCCATATAATGGGTAGTAACAGAAAATCAGGATCAGCAGCAATGTCGGTAACATAAGCGCATAAATCTGCAGATTTTCCTTAATCACACCTTTTCCATACTTTGGCGAGCCTTTCTTTTTCTGCCCGCTGTTGTCTTTTCGCAACATGTCGTGCCTCCTTTGCTCTGTGCTTTGATGGGCTTAAGTATAAGTTCCAAAAAGACTTTTTCTCAAGTTCCAGAATTTTCTGCAACGATCAGAATATTCTCAGGAAATTTTCATGGAGTTTTGGGCAATTTCAGGAAGCGGAACATTTTGTACGGAACGGAACATTTTGTTTTTTTGCCATTTAAGCCAACTGTACACTGCGGGTACCATAAATAAAAAGAAGCAGCCACACCAGGTGCAGCTGCCTCACAATCATAAATTCATATTAGATTTCACCATCACAGTATTTCTGATACCAGTCAAGCCACTCATAATACTGCAGATTTTTCAGTTGTTCCAGATGTGCCTCCCAGGCTTCATCGTTCACGCCGTCCATCATGCTGGTGGCGGTAAATTCTCTCGAATTTAAAAAACATCTCCATCTGCCGGTCCAGCGCCGAAAACAATATATCTTTATCGCTAATTATATGGACAATATCGCTTTTTACTTTTCTGTCTCCACCGCCGCCCGGATATTCCAGTCATTCTCCTCCAAAAGTGCCTGCGCTGCATCTGCCTGCAGCCCCGTAATGTCACATACAATGCCGATCATGCGATTGCGCAGTTTTTTATTACTGGGCTTTAAATTAATCATCAGGTTTTCATAAACATGACCGCACCGGATCATGGAAGCAGTGGACAGCATGTTCAGAATGATTTTCTGGGCAGTGCCCGCTTTCATCCGGGTAGAACCGGTGATCACCTCGGCGCCGGTATCTGCAAAAATCGTGACCTCCGCGATTTTGCTGATTTTCGTATCCGGATTATTGGTAATCGCTGCGGTTTTTGCCTGCAGACTCTTTGCATATTCCAGCGCTCCCGCCACATAGGCCGCACCGCCGGCCGCCGATATGCCGATGACAACATCTTTTTCGCAGAGGTCATGACGCTTCAGATCCTCTGCACCCAGTTCCGCACGGTCTTCTGCGTTTTCAGCCGCCTGAAAGACACAATCCCTGCCGCCGGCAATGATGCCGTTGAACAAATCCCGGGAAACTCCGTAAGTGGGCGGACATTCCGCCGCATCCAGAATTCCCAGTCTGCCCGACGTGCCCGCGCCCACATAAAATACGCGTCCGCCATCCTGTATTGCTTTGGTCATGAGATTGCAGACCTGCTCAATTTCCGGCAGCGCCTTATCGATGGCTTCCAGTACCGCCTGGTTCTCCTCATTCATAATTTTGAGCATATCCGCCACGGACATCCTGTCGATGTGCATGGTCTTTTCATTCCGCATTTCCGTTTTCAGCATAATTTTCTCCATTCCGGGCCTCCTTTTTCGCGAGTAAAACTGCGCCGTTCACCATTGGGTCTGTCAAATATTGTATTGGAATCCCTTTCAAAAGCTTGGAAAGCACCCGGTCCAGAGCCTTCTGCTGATGGCACAGTCCGCCGCATAACACAACGGGCGCATTGCTGTCGTTTAAATAATCCAGTCCGGCCTCTATGATTTCGGCTACCTGGCGCATATTTTTCTCCAGTATTTCCTCCGCTGTCGAATCTCCCTGTTCGCATGCGTCAAATACAAGCGGCGCAAACTGAGCGATATAGCGCTTGCCGCCTTTATAGATCTCGGCTATCGCATTCGGCAGAGGCTTTTGAAGCTTTTCTTCTATGAGTGGCAGCAGCTGAGTTGTTCTACTGCGACCATCCAGAGAGCGCAGCGCACTTTCCAGCGCATCTCTTCCCAGATTGTAACCGCTTCCGCCGCTGTCCAGTAAATAACCCCAGCCGCCGATCCGTTTTCGTTCTCCGCTTTTCTGCGCATATCCGATCACACCGGTGCCCAGAATCACTACCAGACCATCTTTTCCTCCGAGGGCCATCTCCATGGCACTTTCTTTATCGCCTTCACAGCGGCAGCGTCCAAACCCCCATTCATCCAGAAATTCTCTGATCACTTTCCCATTGTCCGAAGCTCCGGCAAGCCCCGCAAACAGGGATATTTTTCTTTTGTCGATCCGATCACAGACTTCTGTAATGCCCAATTCCAAAATTTTTTGGCACTTTTCCATACCAACATCATTGGGATTGGAAGCTCCCAGAATGATCTGCCGCACGGTATTTCCATCCTTATCCTGCAAAAGAAACTCTGTTTTTGTGCCGCCTCCGTCAATGCCCAGATAATAGGAAATTTCCTCGTCCCAGGGATAAACCAGCGTCTCCAGCGAAACCTGAAAAATCTGCGAAAGCAGACAAAGGACCGGCAGCGGGGGCACGGATTTTCCCATCTCCCACTTTTCTACAGATTTTTCGGAATAGGAAATCTGATCGGCCAGCGCTTTTCTGGACAGACCGTTGTCTTTTCTCAGTTTTTTTAAATTTGCAGCAAAATTTATTGCAGCATTTTCTTTCATATATCCACCAATCCTTTTGAAGAGAGCCAAACAACGTTGAAATACAAAGCTTTCGGGCGGCTCTCAACAGTTGCATTATTTTTTACATTGGAAAGCAGCCACTGAAATACTTCCGGATTCCATTCCCTCTGGAACATTTTTCAAACTGCTTTATTTCATAGTCCATGCACCGCTTTCCTCGCTTCCATATTATTTTATGAACATATTTTATCAAATGCCGGGATACACAACAACCGATTGTTTGTGGGATAAAATCGGATATTCCTACCGACAGTAGGTATATCATGCAAAAAAATTCCACAAAAATAGTGCGTGTAAAACGCGCACTATTTTTGTGGACAATCTTCCATTTACACCATCAATCCCGAACTGCGTCACGCATGCCCCAGCGTTGGAAACATTACCTTTGTTTCCGCAAAATCTTCAAACACTTTCCCCTTTACAAAAAGTGTGCAGTCCTCTTCCTGTACTGGCACTGCTGCATTCGCATCTGCGCTGCCTCTCAGATGCAGCGCTGTGTCCGCATTTGCTGTCAGGCCTTCTGCCGGCTCCACCTCTCTCACATACTGGGTTTCCTCCGATGCTGCAAATCCAAACTTCGGATAAAATTCCAGCACGCCGTCATTAGCAAACAAAAAAATCCCGTCCACGTCCGCGTAATCTTTCGTGATCTCTTCCATCAGCCTGCGGCTTAACCCCTGTTTACGATAAGTCCCTTTTGTCATCACGGTGCCAAGCTGGATGACATTTATCTTTTTGCCGTCAAAAATAAATTCCATTGGATTGACAGACACATTCGCAACCACCTCCCCATCACGGAGAACAGAATAGGGAATATAGTTGTCCTTCCAGTAACCATTCTGATACCAGTCTTCAAAATTCAGTCCGAAAGTCTCCCCGGCCAACGCATTGAAACTGTCACGAAGGTGCTTATTATCCCGGATATTTTTACAGATTGTAAATTTATTTTCCATCTCTTCCTTCCCGAAGCGCCGCCCGCGCTTCTTTCCGGCTGCAATCCTCCGCCGGCAAAATGCTTTCTACGTCATGAACTCATGCTGTCAGCATTTTTGCGCCACAAGTATCGTTGCTCCGTTGATGCTGTCCTCCACATCAACTTCAGAAAAGCCGGCCTGCTCCAAAATCCGGACTTCATGTTCCAGCGCCAGCGGAATATCAATGTGGATAAACTGCTCCTGAGGTACACCAAAACGCTTCCTTTTCTCCAGATACATGTTCCGCAGCAGGGTTTCCTCCTCCTCACAGCAGGCAATGTAATCACCAAGAAGAAACAGTCCGCCCGGCTTTAAGCCCTGATATATCTTCTGATACAGCCCCAGCTTTTCATCCGGAAAAAAATGATGCAGACTCTCAAAGGAAATCATCGTATCCCATTCATTTTCTCCCATCTCATAGTCAAAATAGCTTTGGCATACCGTTTTTAACTGCCCGTTTTGGTATCTGCTTTCGTGCTTTTTACAAAGAGCGCCAAGCATCTCATCACTCAAATCCACGCCGGTTACGCATACATCAGGGCACAGCTTCCAGATTTCGTCCAGCTCCAGCCCGGTGCCGCAGCCAAGATCCAGAACATTTTTGCATGCTATTGGAAAAAGCTGCGCAAATCGCTCGTAAGCCGGTTTCCAGATGGACATATGCTCCTCATAATCATCCAGACGCCTGGCAAAAAAAGCTGCCATTTCCTCCGGTGGGAAGTCGTCAGTCTCTGCCAGCCAGGCTTTCAGTTCTTTCATATGCTGATCAATATCTTCTCGAATCTGAATATTTTTCATCGTAATCCCCATTCTGAAGTGTTTGCTGCATGGCAGCTCGGGAACCTTCACATATGCTCCGCTTTTGCCATGCACATTTTCTTCATTTTATCAGACTTCGAGGCGAAAAACTATCTATTTCTTTTTCTCCAAATGCATACAGGACTTTTTGAGTTACTGTTCACTGACATTGGGAGTGAACAGTAACCTTTTTGATTACTGCAGCAGTTTGTTTCGTGCTGCAGTAATTTTTGCATTCGCGGCTTCAACATCCATTCTTGACATGATGAGTGCAATAATCAGCGTAATCACCACCGGAATCCAAAGATACATGATCTGCAGCATATTCAGGCAGGATGCTGACTGAACCACAGCAGTTCCGTCAAATCCGGAGAACGCAAGCATCCATCCTGCGATTGCCGTTCCCAAACCGCCTCCGAGCTTTACTCCCAGGGATGTGCAGGAATACATTGTGCCGTCAACGCGTTTTCCCTTTGTCAGATATGTATATTCAGAGCAGGCTGCAATGACTGCGTTCATATCTCCCTGCCAGGGGCCCATACCAAATGCCGCAATTCCGGTAAATAAGAGCATGAGAGGCACACTTCCCAGATAAGCAGCCGCAACAACCAGCGCACGTCCTATGGTTCCAATGATGTATCCGGTCAGATTCAGTTTATACATCCCCTTCATTTTGGTTACCAGCGACGGTGTGATAATCAGTGCGAGGATCAGCGGAATATTCACAGCCCATGAGAAAGCAGCAAACAGGTTCTCGTTCAGAAGAATGTAGGTCATATAATAGATGCCCATATTGATCATTGCTGTGTAAATCTGCTGTAGAATGTAAGTTGCACAAATCATGATGTAGTACTTATTGGAAAATAAAAGCTTTGCCGCATCGATCAGGCTGTATTTTTCATCCGCAGTACCGCTGCCGCCTTCATTCAGTTCCTCTTCGGGCAGCTCCTTTACGGACAGAGCAGAGATTGTATTCACAATCAGGCCTATGATGGCATAAATGACTGCTACCGCTCTCCAGCCTGCAGCGCCTCCGCCCATCTTTGTAACAAAGCCAACTGTGATCGACTGAATCAGCAGGCTTGTGGAAAATGCAAAGATAAATCGCCAGGATCCCATCTCCACCCGTTCCTTACTGTTTTTGGTGACCAGTGCCGTCAATGCGGAATACGCGATGTTATTTGCAGTATAAAAAACTGCATTCAACAGGGTATATGCAATAAAAAACCAGGCATACTGGGCAAATTGTCCCAGATTTGCAGGAATCGCAAAAATCGCAGCCAGGGTAACCGCACAGCCGATATAGCCATAGAGCATCCAGGGCTTTGCCTTTCCCATCCGGCTCTTTGTCTTATCAATCATTGAGCCGAAGAAAATATCCGTTATTCCGTCAAATAATTTTGATACGGCAATCAGCGTTCCCACAATACCGGCATTTAACCCTACCGTATTGGTCAGATAAATCATGACAAAAGAGGACAGAAACGCATACACAACATTGCCCGCTATATCACCTGCTCCGTACCCTACCTTGTTATACCATTTTAAATACTTTTTCTCTTCCATTTCGTTTTCCCCTTTATTATAAAATGTGTTTTTTATAAGGAACCAGTCTCACTGCAAAACTGAATTCTTTTTCCTCCAGCCTGTATTTCTTTGACAACACCGGACCACAGCTGTTTGACCCTATACCATTTTGTGCATAGTCCAGACATAAAACCGTATTTCCACAGGGATTCAATTCAAAATTGTGTTTCTTTGCTGTCAGCTCCTCCTGTGTATATATCGAAGCATTAAAAGAAAATGTTTTTTCTGAAAATGCCGCTAAACCGACCTCATTTCCTTCCGTAATTACATAGGAACAGTCATAGTGACTTCCATTTTCCTGCGGCTTAATGTAATCCTCATGCATATCTTTCACCTGTGCTGAATATATGCCATGACTGGAAGCCCTGTGTTTATCACAATAGCTTTCCATCGGTCCCATGCCATAATATGTGACTCTATCAAAGCTCTGATCCAGAAACAGACGCAGTCCGAACCTGGGGAGCATGGGAAATTCAGGATAACGTTTTACCGATGTGAAAAGTCCGATTTCTCCATTCTCATGTACTGTCCAGACTGTATTCATGTCCAGAATTTTCTGCACAGTATCCGCTGCCATCGACATATGACAGTGAATCTCAACCCAACCTTCTTTCCTTTCCACAGCGGCATCATATGCTCTCACGGAAGTTTTATCATACCTTGCCCGATACCACTCCTGCTTGATATACATATCATTATCCGTTGGAGCGCGCCAGATATTCACTTCCATGGGCCTTGTGATCTGATCGATACCTGCATACACAAGTCTGGTAAATAAACCGGTACGCTTATCCAGGCAATAACGGAAATTTTCTCCACTCAGAAAAATAAGGGGATCATTTTCTTCCACGACGATTTCTTTTTTCGCTTTACAGCAATGAGACAGCGCTTCCACGGCAATCTGATTTCTTCCATCCGCATTGTCCAGAACCACTTCATCAAATCCTAACAGATGCCCCTGTGGTACCAGTACTGTCGCCTTTTTGGAAAAATAGGAAAGCTTCAAAAACGCTCTTCCTTTTTCCGGAACCCCAACCGGCAGCTGCACGATCACTGACTGCTGCGGCTCAATGGAAATATCATCAAGCTTGCCTTCTTTTACAATTTTTCCATCACAATTCACTTCATATTCTATACGAATGCTGTCTTTGGTGTTTGAAAAATCAAGGTAATTATGTAATGTAAGTTCACCTTTTTTCTGATCAAAGGCTTCCACTCTTACCGGCCGGTAAACATTCTTATATTCCAGCAGTCCCGTATGGGGTCTTCGGTCAGGATATACGAGGCCATCCATACAGAAATTGCTGTCATGAACATCCTCTCCATGATCACCGCCATAGTAATAAATCGTTCTTCCGTCCTGGGCCTGTCCGTGAGCGATGGCATGATCGCACCATTCCCATACAAACCCGCCGCACATGATTTCCTGTTTCTGAAAATATTCAAAATAATCTTCCAGATCCCCGGGGCCATTTCCCATAGAATGACAGTATTCAATCAAAATAAAGGGCTTATCCGGATCACTTTCAAGATACTCATCCATCTCTTCAAAGGCCGGATACATTCTGCTGAATAAATCGAGATTTGAAAAATCATATTTTCTCTTGTCACTATGATATCTGGCGCTTTCAAAATGTGTCAAACGGGTCTCATCAAACTCTTTTGTCCATTTTAAAGCAGCTTCAAACGTACATCCGTATGCGCATTCATTTCCCATGGACCAGATTACGATACATGGACGATTTTTATCTCTCTGTACACATCTTTCTATGCGATCCAGGGTGGACTCAATAAAATCGGGATTGTCTGAAATGGTCTCGTTCCAGCGCTTTGCCTTATTTTCAAATTCATTATCTTCATAATAAATCTCAGAAGGGCCATGGCTTTCATTATCCGCTTCATCCACAACGAAAAAACCATATGCATCACAAAGCTGATAAAAGAACGGCGCATTCGGATAATGACTGGAACGAATGGCATTAAAGTTATGAAGCTTCATCATCTGCAGGTCTTTTTTCATCTGGTCCATGCTGATCACAAAACCCGTTACCGGATCAGAATCATGACGATTCACTCCCCTGAAAATTATGGGTTTCCCATTAAAATATACGACTTTATTTTCAATGTGAATTTCTCGAATTCCCACCCGCTCCGTGATCACTTCATTTTCTGTTTCAAAAGTCATTGTATACAAATACGGGTTTTCAGGGTTCCACAACACGGGGGCTGTAATATCGATCTGAATATCCCTGCTTCCAATTGCATCATTTCCCTCCTCTGCCTGATGTATGCCAACGATTCTGCCTTCTGCATTATAAAGCGTAACTCTGGTCGGCACCACATGATGCAGATAACTGATTTCGGCCTTTATGGATGCTTTATCGTCTGTATGACTGGTTTTTATAAAATAATCCCGAATGTGCTGTTTCGGCCTTTTTAATAGATAAACATCTCTGAAAATACCGCTCATACGGAATTTATCCTGATCTTCCATATAGCTTCCGTCACACCATTTCAAAACAAGCACTGCCAGACGGTTTTTCCCCTCCGCCAGGAAAGCTGTCACATCAAACTCGCTGGTAGAATGAGAAACCTGACTGTATCCGACATACTTACCGTTCATCCAGACATAAAAGCAGGAATCCACGCCCTCAAAATTCAAATACGCCAGAGGTGCCTGCGCACATTTTTGATATTCAAACTCACAAACATATGCACCGCACGGATTATTCTGGGGCACATAAGGCGGATCGAAGGGAAACGGATATCGGATATTGGTATACTGATGTGAATCATATCCGTAATTCTGCCACATCCCCGGAACAGAAACATCCTCATATGTACTCACATCAAAGCTCTCTTCAAAAAACCTTTCCTGCAGATCATAAATACTGTCATAGTATCTGAACTTCCACTGACCGTTTAACAGACAAAAACGGTCTGACTCCTCTCGGCACTCTGCCGGCGTATGCATCATTTGGGATGCCGGAATATAATAACTGCGGTTCGGCATCGTATTTTCATGCAGTACGCTAAGATCCTCATAATATCTCGGTACGATCATTTGCTATCCCCTCCTGCTTTTTCTCACTTCAGCCATACCACTCACAAAACATCGGTATGTACATTTTTCCGGTACTTTTTCCTTACGGCTGATCTGTTATCATTATTATATGAAAACTACGAAAATACGTACATAAACCGCATTGGACAAAATATGCACAAAATGATACAATTCTTTTACAAACATTTTTCAATTCCTCGTTGTTACAGGGTGCTTTTGAAAGAGGGACTGCTTATGTATATGGATTCTGCGTATTGGCACAACAAAACCATGGATTTTAAAGATAAGAACCACCCGCTCTTTGTCGGAAGCTGCGGCACCTATCATCTATTCACACGCCCCAAGCTGCCCACACATCGCCCCCGGGGAAGGCTGGACTATCAGCTTCTGTATATTGCCTCCGGAAAAGCTCATTTTTATTTTCATGGAGTCGAAGAAATTGTTCCTGCCGGCAATATGGTTCTGTATCGCCCGAAGGAGGAACAGCGCTATTACTATTATGGGATTGACCATACAGAGGTCTACTGGGTCCATTTCACCGGGAACAATGTGAAAAATATCCTCCGCAAATACGGGATCAAGGATGATGTCCACGTGATTCACACCGGCACATCTCTGGACTATAAGAGAATTTTTCAGCAGATGATTCAGGAGCTTAAGCTCTGTAAAGAAGATTATGAAGAAGTGCTTGTCAATTACCTCCAGCTGCTCTTCATCACCATTCACCGGCTGATCAAGGATAAACCCCTTGGGCAAAACCTGTTTCTCATGGATGAAATTGCCGCTTCTGTCAAATATTTTCACGAAAATTATAATAAACCGATCAGTATCGAAGAGTATGCCGATTCTCATCACATGAGCGTCAGCTGGTTTATTCGCAGTTTCAAAAAATATACCGGTTCAACCCCGACTCAATACATTTTGTCTCTGCGAATTTCCAACGCGCAGACTCTGCTGGAATCCACCTCCTATAATGTTTCAGAAATCAGCAGCATTGTAGGTTACGATAATCCGCTTTATTTCAGCCGCATCTTCAAAAAACAGAACGGCATTTCTCCTTCAGAATTTCGAAAACAGTTAAACGACTATGCGATGAAAGAGCAAAAGCTCTGATAGAAAATAAGTCGGCGGTCATAACAAATATTAAAAAATATGCATGCCGCCGACTTATGAATGGCATTGCTGAACTGATAGTATATTTTCTTTGCTTTTATTTCGATATTCCCTCGGTGTCATTCTGTATTTTTCCCGAAACGCACGATTAAAGGTTCTCTGACTTTCAAACCCTGCCTCCATACAGATATCAGTAATACTTCGATTCGTACATTCCAGTAATGTGCATACATAGTCCAGCCTCTGCTCATTCAGATACTGATTGAAATTCCTGTGAAAAGTCCCTGAAAACACCCTGGACAGCACATACTTGCTCACCCCCAGATTTTTAGCCATGGTATCCAGAGAAATCTCTTCTTTAAAATGCCCCGCAACATAAGATACCGTCTGATAAATGATATCGTTGCCGCCAATGCTGCTTTTTTCCACCAGTTCAAAGCAGGACATGCTTCTGGCCAGAATAATCTGCGTATAGGCCTGCTCCACGACAGATGGGTTATCTTTATTCCGATATAAGGACCTGACGGCATTCGGGATATCAGGGTGAAGGTTTGATGACTTTATTACCGGATCAGCAGGACAGTATTTTCGCATATCCTCCAGGAACTGACCGCCAAGCGCCGATGATGCCAGAAGGTAGTAAGCTTTGCTACCCCCGGGGCAAAACACCTGATAATGATGTATCACATCTGGAAAAACAATCGCAAAATCACCTTTTTCCATGTGAAATAACTCCTGGCCCACTCCCAGCTCCAGATTTCCATCCGTCACATATACGATTTCCATCGCGTTGTGCAAATGCGGAGAAACATGCCTGGAAACCTTATGAAAGATACTCAGCCGCTCTTTTCTTTTTTCGTATAAAGGAATCATATTTTCATCACCTCACAATATTTGACTACTTTTTCTTATAATTTGGCACGAAATGTTTCCAATCCTGATATAAAATATGCCTGTAATGAAGCGAAAGGAGGAATGCAATATGAGTAGATTCATTAAATATCTGCATTTTGTGATGCATTTTTATGCTGACTACTACAAATGCAATTATCGTTTCTGATGTGCCGCCTTTTTGATTATCATTTTACGGTTCTGCCATACGCAGCGTACTGTCCCACGGGCACAGACAAATTGGCGTTCTCAACGCTTACAACTTACAATAACTTCCCCCAAAAAATCCATACACTCCATGGCTCAAAACATGCACAAAAATAGCCTGAAGCACAGCTTTGCCATGCTTCAGGCTGAATTTTATCTATTATCCTTTTTTAGCGCCGGTCAGTTCTGCCCACTTTTACGTTGGGCACCCGCTTTCGGTACTTTTACGAAACAGCTTTCTTTCGCCCGGTCCGCACACTGTTTTTCTTACCGATCTTATACATTTCCTCGGTCGCCAGCCGTGTCTTTGCCACGATATCACCGCCATCTTTCGGGAAACAGTAATACTGGGCCTTGTCATCACCGATACAGATCATATCTCCGATTTCATACCAGCAGAAATCCGAATACAGACTGTAGGACGAAGAAGGCTTCTGGCTGTACTCCAACATCCCGCTGCAGCCGGTGAGGTGAAAACCATCCTTCGAATGAATCAGGCATCCTTCTCCCACATGATAAACACATCTGGTATTTACCAGCATGTAAATGTCAACCTGACGTTCCAGATAATAGCTGCCGCTTTCAATTTCCTGCCGGACACAGTCACGCTCCCACTGATACCAGTCCGGAATATGAGGAAATTCCGTCTCACCATCCAGTGCCTGTATGTATCCGTACTCGGTCAGTTCATATTTTTTACCGCAGCTGCTGCAGGTCAGATGAATGCCTTTCCCAATCAGCTGCCCTTCCGTTTTGCAGTGAGGGCACTTGTACAGCACACGATTCAAACCGTCTGCACGGAACTTCTCCCGAATGCGCACATTATTCTCCTGCTGCCACTTAAAATGATCAAAAGAAAACTGTTTCGCCAGAATTTCGTTTAATTCTTCCGCAGATTTTTCGGTGATGTCCTGGGGCGAAAGCAGATATTCCATTGTTGCGGATACCTTCACCTTGCGAAGCTGCAGGCTGTTGTATAGCGGATCTCTTGCAAATGCGCCTTTGGTGGAAATCATCACAACAGGCACCTTTAAAAGCTTTAAACATTTTCCCAGGCTCTCCGGCAGCGGCGTTGCTGTTCCGTCAAAGCTGTAACTGGCTTCCGGATACATCAAAATGGAGCTGTTCAGGTCTTTTACCGCATAAAGCATATCTTTCACCAGTCCCACATCAAACTGAAACTTTCGTGTCGGAATGCAGCCCAAAAGCCGCATCAGCCAGTTTTTCCCCACAAATCCATCCGATGTACAGACGATATTAAATGCCCTCGGAAAAAGAATGGTTGATGCAATCTTTAAATCGATAAAACTGGAATGATTCATTAAAATCAGGCAGGGTTCTTTCTTTCCCAGCTTTTCCATACCGATTTTTTCACATTTAAATCCTGTCACCAAAAGATCGGGCATGGAAACAATCCTAAGTAACAGGCGAAACAGCAAAAGCTGTTTCATCGGCTTTTTGTGCTTCTGCGGCTTTAACGCCAGCACATCTTCGTAGCTCATTGCTGCGGTTCTAATCTTCACTCGTCAATTCCCCATTTGTACAGGAAGCAGCGCCTCCCGCAATTATCCCTCTTTATAAAACGATTGCAACTGTCCCTCATAAATCAGTCACACCTATAGAATAAACGAAAAAAGCGCAGAGAACAACCAATTTTTTGCTGAAAAATACTGGATTCTATTTGTCTTTTGCCTTAAAATAGCTGTAGCAAATTCAGGGGCACTTTGCCCATATAAAACGCTGCAAAGGAAGCATAAATCATGACCGCACAAATAACTACCAAAGATCAGAAAAATATTCTGACCGGATTTTTACAGTTTCTCAAAAAAGAACCCGTCCTGACCGTCTCCGCCATCTGCGCGTTGGTTTCGGCCTTTTTCGTACTGCCTTCCCCGGCTTATGTGGACTATATCGACTTTCGCACCCTCGCTCTGCTGTTCTGCCTCATGTCAGTGGTGGCAGGCCTGCAGCGCAATGGACTGTTTTCCTGGCTGGCGCAGAAAATGCTCTCCGGCAAAAAGCAGCGGCGCACCCTGTTTTTACTGTTGATTCTGCTGCCCTTCTTTTCCTCCATGCTGGTGACAAATGACGTGGCTTTAATTACCTTCGTACCCTTTGCTGTGCTGATCCTGACCCTGACCGGTCAGCAGAATTATATGATTTTTGTCATCGTCATGCAGACCGTTGCCGCCAACCTGGGCAGTATGGCGACTCCTGTGGGAAATCCCCAGAATCTGTATCTGTATTCCCGCTATGGCCTCTCCGCCGGCGGTTTTTTTGCAGCGGTGCTTCCCTATGCACTGTTGGCGCTGCCGCTTCTGATCGTGAGCGTTTTTTTCTGCCCCAAGGAAGAAATCTCCGTTTCCCTGCCCGAAGAAAAAGAGGATATAAAAAAAGACCGGGTAGTGCTCTACCTGATCCTTTTTGTTCTCTGTCTGCTTTCCGTTTTTCATGTGCTGCACTATGGCATTCTGCTGGCGATCGTCTGCATCGCGCTGTTTGCTGCCGACAGGTCTTTATATCGCACCATGGACTACGGACTGCTTCTGACGTTTGTATGCTTTTTCATCTTTTCCGGAAATCTTGGCGCCATCGACAGCATCAAAACTTTTCTGCAGAACCTGCTGGAAAAGCAGCCGCTTCTGACCTCCGCCCTTGCCAGCCAGGTCATCAGCAACGTTCCTGCTGCCGTGCTTTTGTCCGCCTTTACTGCTGACTGGAAAGCCATGCTTCTGGGCACCGACCTGGGCGGTCTGGGCACCCCCATCGCTTCCCTGGCAAGTCTCATTTCCCTGCGGCTTTATATGAAGTCCGAAGGCGCATCCGTTGGAAAGTTCCTGGGATTTTTCTCTGTCGTGAACTTCGCAGGACTTGTGCTGTTTTTAGCGATTGCAATGATTTTTTAAAAATTCCCTATTCTGTGCTCCGGCCCGGACTTTTTCAATGAGAAAGCCTCCAGACCGGATTGCCGTTTTTAAATTTCGTATGAATCGCCGTCATTGGGGAAAATCATCTCAAACGGCAGTTCTTTGCCGGCCTCTTTTAGATAATCGTATTTGCTGACAGGGAATACGTGTACCACCATCACCTTCGGAACATCTGCCATTTTCAGCTTTTCCACCAGATTTTCCGCAGAGCAGTGTGCACACTCCGGAATCAGAACATCTGCTTTTCCCTTTACAGCATCCACAGCAAAGTCTTTCAATGTGGCATGCATATCGCCGGTGACATAAACCGATTTTCCGTCAGCCTCAATCATAAAACCATAGGCAATATTCGAACTGACACTCATATGATCCGTATGAACGGCGGTCATTTTCAGATTCTCATCCTGATAAAAAGTTCCCGGCTGCACGAGTTCGAAGGTAATTCTGTCCGTCAGCTCCTCTTTCAGAATCGTTGCACCGAAGGTTTTCAGCGCATCAATGCCCTGCTGTTCCGGAAAATATATTTTATAACTTACATCCTTATAATACCAGGTGGAAAGCACCGCCATATCCACAAGCCCCAACATGTGATCCACATGCATATGAGTGACAAAAACTGCCTTCAGTTTCGTCAGATCATATCCCTCATTGATCAGAATGTCCATGACCGGCGCACCTGCGTCCACCAGATACAGTGTTTCATTTACCTCTATTAAAATACTTTGATAATGCCGTCCCGGCATCGGCACGCCGTGGCTTGTTCCTAAAAATCTGATTTTCATTTATGTTCTCCTTTCACTCATCCTGAGAATCGCCCCACCTGATAAAGCTTCTCCTGGAAAGATTCATAAGAATAATACCACGCACCGCATAGGAAGGATTTCTTATTTATTATCCAGCTTCTTTAAATATTCCATACATCTGGTCACTTCCGAAATGCCATCCGGCTGTAATGTCTCGCTCTCCACAACCATTGTCATTCCCAGTTCGATCGCCTTTGCCCGAACCGCCTCCACAGGCGCGGTGCCTTCGCCCAAAGCGAAGCCTTTTCCGTCTGCCAGTCCGTCCTTTAAGTGAATGATCTTCACTCTGTCCTTTAATCTGGTGATCAGTTCCACAGGATCCTTTCCTGCAGCATAAGCCCAGAACGTATCGATCTGAAAATTAACCGATGTGCGCTTTTCCATTTCCTCATGGGCAATCTGTCCATCAGCGTTGGGCTTAAATTCACCGGCGTGATTATGATAAGCAAGTGTAATTCCTTCTGCTGCCAAAAGCGGCTGGAGACGATTGATTTTTTCAATGGTGTCGTCCAGTTCTGCTGCTGTTCCCCAGGGTGCGCCCGGAATGATGTAGTTGGTATTTCCGATTGTTTTATGATATTTCACGGTTCCTTCAAAATCATTCACCAGATCGGCCAATCCGCTGTGCGTGCCGCTCACCTTAAGTCCGTTTTCTGCAAGCATCGCCTTCACTTCTTCTGCGCTGTGCCCGAAAAATCCCGCAAATTCCACATATTTGTAACCGATCTGAGCAACCTTTTTCAGCGTAGATGCAAGGTCTTTTTCTGTAAAATCCCGTACGCTGTACAATTGAAGTCCATATTCCATAACCGATACCCTCCTGTCTGTTATTCATCGGCTTGCTTTGCTACTGTTCACTCCGTTCTCAGTAGCGCTCCTTTGCCGCTGTCAGGCATGCCATCCTGCATGCCTGTTGACATTATGATAGATTAGTACATCTGCAAAGTCAATGGACTTTCTGGACTTTCCTGCCTCTTTTTCCTTCCGGAAGGAACAGTTCTGCCAGGCAGAGCTGTTCCCTCCAAAATACACCTTTCGACATACACTTCCAAAACAGCCTTCATCCCAGTGCCACATTCAAGACCATCATGATCAAAAAGCCGATCATGACACCCAGCACACCGGCCCGGTCATTGCCGCTTCCGGCTGCCTCCGGTATCAGTTCCTCCGAAATTACATAAATCATGGCTCCGGCTGCAAAAGACAGCATCCATGGCATCAGATTTCCCGCATTTTTTCCAAGAAGGGTCACCCCGATGCCACAGATAGGCTCTAAAATTCCCGCACCTGCACTGATAAAAAAGGCACGCTTTTTATCCACACAGTCCCGGCGAATCGGGATCGCCACCGCACTGCCCTCCGGCAGGTTCTGAATTCCGATGCCGAAAGCCAGCACCACTGCTGCAGCAAAAACCTGCCGTCCGCTTTCTTCAAGCGCCATCAAAAAAGAAAGTCCGGTTGCGATTCCCTGCGGAATATTGTGAAGGGCAACTGCCGCCAACAGCAGCGTTGTATTTTTGGTCATGCCAAAAAAACGCCTTTCATCTCCCATTCTGTCAAACCAGCCTGCAATCAGCCGATCCATTCCAAATAAAAACAAACCTCCAGCCGCAAATCCGCAGGCCACCGGCAGCCAGGCCGGCCAGACAGACTCTTTTGCATCTTCAATTGCCGGAATCAGAAGCGACCATACACAGGCCGCCAGCATCACACCGCCGGCAAATCCCATGAATGCCCGCTCCACTTTTTTATCCACGTCTTTTTTGAAAAGAAAAACAACAGCGGCCCCCAGCGCCGTCATCAGGAATGT
Organism: Lachnospiraceae bacterium; assembly: GCA_017482485.1. Classification (GTDB taxonomy): domain Bacteria; phylum Bacillota; class Clostridia; order Lachnospirales; family Lachnospiraceae; genus Gallintestinimicrobium. The sequence continues at coordinate 4,989 of JAFUMV010000006.1, read as the reverse complement.
GAATCCGGTGCCGCAGGCCGCATAAAATACTGCGTTTCCCATGCAAGCCCTGCTCTGGTCTTTTACTCATACCATATGCAGGATTGTCGTTTTTTGTCTCAAATCAGCAGGACTGATCCTTTTGTATCATATATCTTCATCGTGTTTCAATGTTTTTTCGATGCTATCCCGTTATGACTCATCTGCTTTTTGGGGTTGCGCCTTTTCAGGCACGTTCTTTGCCGTTCCGCATCCACTGCAGCCCGCACAGCCGCAGCCACAGGCCGCGCCGGATGCTTTTCTTTTTTTCATGTAGCGAAGCACCAGCACTACTGCCGCCGCAATTACAAGAATAATAATCAAATCTGTCATTTCAAACCTCCTGTAAACTCTCATCCAGATACGCCTCAATTTCACACCGAGCCGCTGTCACCGATCCCTGAATCATCGGATTGCGGCCGCCGCCCCTGCCGTTTAACGAGCGGTTAAAATCCTTTCCGAAGGCTGCCATATCCATGGACTTACTGATGATCACATATTTGTAGCCTTCGCTGTCATCGCCGCAAAATACCGCGGAAAATTCCGCTTTCTCCTGCAGCTTATCCGCAAGCTTTCGCACATCCACAGGCGAAAGTCCCTTTTCAAATAGCACCACCGATTTCTCGCCCGCGACCACCGCATCCACCTTCTGTTCCAACAGCTGCATTTTCAGTGCACCGTATTCCAGCTTCAGCGCATTTACAGATTCCAGAAGTTTATCCACAGCATCCGCCGTATGTTCAGGTTTTACTGACAGTAATCCGGATATTTTCTGTGTATTTTCTGACTTCTGTGTATAATCTGCCAACGCCTTTTCCCCGATCAGGATATTCAGACGAATGCCGTTTTTGTAATGTTCGCTGCCGATCACCTTGATGGGACCGATTTCACCGCTTCGTTTTACATGAGTGCCGCAGCAGGCACAACAATCCGCGCCCGGAATTGTCACGATACGGATATCGCCGCTAAGCTCTTTCTTGCTGCGATAATCCAGTACCGCCAGAGCTTCCGCATCCGGATATTGGGCCAGAATCTCCACATTCTCCATAACTTTTTCGTTGGCTTTTCGCTCGGCCTCCCTGATTTGCTCTTCTGTCAAAAGCCCTGAAAAATCGATGGTCACAAACTCCTTTCCCATATGAAATCCAATATTGGAATAGCCGTGCGTTTTACAGATAATTCCGGAAATAATATGCTCTCCCGAGTGCTCCCGCATATGAGTCAGCCTTCTGTGCCAGTCTATTTCTCCCTGCACCTTCGTTCCGACCTCAAGCGGCCCGTCACAGAAATGCCGGACCACCTCACCTCCTTCCTGCACATCGGTCACATTCACCACGGTTTTATCTGCCGCTTTCAAAACACCCAGATCGCAGGGCTGTCCGCCGCCTTCCGGATAAAAGGCAGTGCCGTCCAGAAGGATTTCATAACCTTTTTCTGTTTCACAACACCCGGTCACCCGGGCTTCGAAGGTTGTCTGATAGGCATCTTTATAGTAATAACGTGTTGTCATATTTCACTCTTTCCGCTGCGCCTGCAGCCCTTTTATTGACCGGCTTTTAAACCGCTCTCAGATCTTTCTGTTTGCATGAGCTTTCAGCGCCTGCCTGAAAAACCTGTCAAATCCACTTCCATCCGTTTCCAGAGTAGAGGTATTTTCACAATCATAAAAATGCTGACCCGTTACGCCGTCAGCGCTGATGGCATCCAGAGGAAACCCTGCTATCTTCTGCGGCCGCTCCTCTGTTGTCAGATAAAATTTCCCCCAGCTTAAGGCTTCGTCTTCACTTTCGTAAATCTCATCCTCAGAAAAAACAAGACAGATCGCATTTCTGTACTGCGCCGTGCACCGGCCGCCCAGTCTCTTTGCTATGGCCATATAATGTGACCGCATCTCTTCATCATTTAAATTCTTCCCGTTCACCCGCCGCACATGAACTCCCGGCTGTTCTTCCTCAGGCAGTCCTTCAATAAAAAGTCCGCTGTCCGCCGAAAAAACAGGCATATGACAGATGCGGTAATAGGCCAGAGCCTTCTGCCTTGCATTTTCCAGCGGCCTGCTGCCCGACTCTTCCGGCTCTTCCCATTTAAAATCCAGATCTGCCAAACTGATCATTTCCACATTTTCCAGTTCCTTTAAATATCGTCTCATAATTTCCAATTTTCCGGCATTTTTTGTACCGTAAATCAGCTTTATTTTCTCCATCATAGAAATTCCTTCAGTATTCCTTCTTGATTTCTTCTGCCCGGATGCCGAACTGCTTTTCAAACTGCAGCCTGTCCTGAGGCGTGCGAAGACACATGATTTCCCGGAATGCGCCGGTCTTCCTGTTCTTAAATCCTGCGACCTGCTCTCCGGTACAGATGCTGCTGCGAATCACGGGATATTCTTTCTCCCGATCAAAAATTTGCACTTCAGACTCTTTTTTCCTTTTAAAAATCATCACCGGCACCTCCTCATTTCTTCGTTATCATATGCGCAGAAACGCTGCCGCCTTTTCGCCTGCTGCTGCGTGTTCAAAAAGAGGGGTAAATCCATAGAATTCCCCCTCTTTTTAAGGGTTGTAAATTATTCTGTTATACCAGCCTTCCGTCTGCCTTCATCTTCTTTGTGTAAAATACAAAGAACACCACATTCAGCACAATTCCGAATATCGTGGCGCTGGGCGCCGCAAGGCCAATCTTCATCAGGTTCGCATCCGGCTGAATGCTCATGATGTAAGACATGGGCAGACGAACCAGAAAAGTCTGTGCCAGTCCCTGCAGCATGACAAACGTAGTCTGACTGTGTCCGTTATAATAACCGATAAAAGAAAACAGAAAACTGGTTACGATCGCTTCCAGGGCAAAGCCTTTCAGGTAATCCGCTGCATTTAAAATAACGGCGGGGTCACCGGAGAAGATCGCTGCCATCAGATCCCCGCGCACAAAAGAAAATGCCGCGATGACGATTCCGATGGTGCATCCGATCGCCATGCCGGTATACATTGCCTTGCGCGCACGCTTTTCCTTTCCGGCACCCACATTCTGAGCAACAAAGGCAGACATGGACTGCATCAGCGAACCGGGTACCAGCAGAACAAAGCTTGTGATCTTATTCGCAACACCGTAACCGGAAGAAGCCTCCAGGCCCAGGCGGTTGATGAAAGCGCACAGCGCAAGGAATGAAATCTGCGTCATAATTTCCTGGAAAGCAATCGGAATTCCGATTTTTACAAAATTGCCGATTTCCCGATTGAAACAGATATCGCTCTTTTTCATGGAAAAAGGCAGCTTCTGTTTTCTGATGATGACCAGAGAAAGAACCACGCTCACGGCCTGTGCCAGCACCGTTGCAATCGCAGCACCTGCCACATTCATTTTCAATACCGCCACAAAAAACAGATCGCCCACGATGTTGACCACGCAGGCAATCGCCACAAAAATCAGGGGAAGCTTTGAATTTCCCAGCCCTCTGAAAATGCTGCTGATCAGATTATAAGCGATAATAAATATCATACAGCCGCCGCAGATGCGGACATACTGCACCGTCAGATCAATCGCCTCTTGGGGCGCCTGCATCAAAATAGCCAGCGGTCTTGCGAAAATCAGCATTGCCGCCGCAAGTACAATTGACAGGACAGAAAAGAAACAGATGGCTCCGCCGATCACTTTTCCGACCTATTCTTCCCGTTTTTCACCAAGATACAGGCCGATCAGTACAGTGATGCCCATAGAAAGCCCTGTCACAGTAAAAATGATCAGATTGATGATATTGCTTCCCGTAGATACGCCCGATATGCCCGCTGTTGTACCAAAGCGTCCCACCACAAGAATGTCCACCGCACCGTACATGGCCTGCAGAATCTGTGCTCCCAGAATCGGCATCATAAATTTCAGCAGCTTACTTAAAATGCTGCCCTGCGTAAAATCGTTCTTATTTTCGTTCATTTCCAATTCCTCCATATTCTATTTTATACTATAAGCCAGAAGGGAACCTTTTTTCAAGAAATTTATATACGCACTGTTCACAGTAACCCGATAATTACATGTTTTTTTCAGATACACTTTTGTCGATTATTGCCGCAAAGTGATGTGTATGATAAAATAGAATTGTTTGATGCAGAGCATTTTCAAGCTTGACTCTGCACAGTTACAACAACATATTCCAAGGGGGATTTACACATGCTTTCACCAGCTCAAATAGCAGAAACCTATGTTACTGTCGGAACCAATAAATCAAAAACACCGACACCAAAGCTTTTTGCACTCGCAATTTTTGCAGGAATGTTTATTTCCATTGCAGGCGCTTCCGCGACCATTGCATCTGCCGTTGCAGATAACGCCTCCATTTCCCGCCTCATCAACTCCATGATCTTCCCCGCAGGTCTGGTTATGGTAGTTTTGGCAGGCAGTGAACTTTTCACCGGAGACTGTCTGATGATCATCCCGGTTCTCAAGAAGAAAATCACAGTTTTGGAATTTATAAAAACTCTGATCATCGTTTATCTTGGCAACTTCGTAGGTTCTCTGTTTGTAACCGCACTTTTTGTTTTCGGACATACTCCTGATCTTTACAGCGGTGCGCTGGCACAGACTCTGGTGAACACCGCCGTTGCCAAAGTGAACTTAAGCTTCTCCGACGCTTTCCTGCGCGGCATCCTCTGCAACGTTTTAGTATGCATTGCAGTATGGATCACCATCGGTGCTCCCACCGCAGCGGACAAGATTCTCGGCCTTTATCCTCCGATCTTTGTATTCGTTCTGGGCGGCTATGAGCACTGTGTTGCCAATATGTTTTACATTCCCGCCGGCATTTTCAGCGCAGCTGAATACGGCATTGCAGCCGAAGGCTTAAGCTGGGTGAGCTTCCTTGTAAACAACCTGATTCCCGTAACCCTGGGCAACATCGTGGGCGGTTCTATAGTCGTTGGTATGGGATATTATTTCATCTATCTGCGTCAGCATAAGGAAAAATAAAATCTAAGCATCTGC
>JAFUMV010000005.1 GCA_017482485.1 Lachnospiraceae bacterium | reverse complement strand
GATAGTCCGTCTAGGATACATATCCATGACGGACTACTATCTAAAAGTATGTGAAAACTAGAGAACCGCCGTGTACCGAACGGTATGCACGGTGGTGTGAGAGGACGACTAATCAACTAATGGTTAGTCTCCTACTCGATTTTTTTGCGCTGCAGTCTGCGCAGGGATGCTGTTTTTGAAAGGAGAAAATCCAAATGGCGAAAAGAGATTATTATGATGTTCTCGGTGTTTCCGGAAATTCGGATGAAAAGGAAATCAAACGCGCCTATCGAAAACTGGCGAAAAAATATCACCCCGATACGAATGCCGGCAATCCGCATGCGGAGCAGCAGTTTAAAGAGATCACCGAGGCATACAATATTTTGAGTGATCCGGAAAAAAGGAAACTGTATGACCGGTTCGGGTTTGCCGCATTTGACGGCAGTATGGGGACAATGAATCCGCAGGAGGATTTCGGTACCGGATGGAAAGGCCGCAGTCCGGGCGGTGACTCCGGCTTTGGCTACGGTGGCTTTCACAATGGCGGTTTTGACTTTCACGGCGGTGGTTTTGACTTTAACAATGGCGGAAGATATACGGAATATCACTTTGAAAGCGGCGATGGAAGTTCTGCATTTGAATATTTCTTCGGAGATTTTTTCAAAAGAGGTTCCGGGGAAAACTTCAAAAGCAGCTCAGGAAGCGGTTTCAAAAGCGGTTTCGGCGGTGGCTCTGGAAACGGCTTTGGACATGGGTTTGGTGCGGGTGATACGAAAAAAGGCACGGATATGGAATCAGACATCACCATTTCCTTTGAGGAAGCGGCTTTCGGGTGCAGGAAGCAACTCTTTTTTGGAGGAAATCAAAAGCCGCCGCTGGAAGTGCAGATTCCTGCAGGGATTGATGACGGACAGCGCGTGCGCCTGAAGGGAAGGGGCTATCCGGGAGAAGGCCATATGCCGTCGGGAGATCTGTATATAAAAGTGCACATTGCCAAAAAGCCCGGATACGAGCGAAAAGGAATGGATATTTTTACAACAGAAAATATTCCCTACACGACAGCAGTGCTCGGCGGCGATGTGATCTTCCACACGCTGTACGGAGATGTGAAATGTAAAATTCCGGCGGGGACACAATCCGGCAGTAAAATGCGGCTGAAACAGAAAGGCATTGTGTCCATGAAAAATCCGTCCGTCCATGGGGATGCCTATGTGACGATTCAGATTGCGGTTCCGAAAAATGTGACACCCAGGGAGCGGAGCAAGCTGCAGGAGCTGCAGCAAATGAGTTATAAAAATGTAGGTTAAAGAGCAGTTTGGGATGGAGTGAGCGCTGCCTGTAAGGATAGGTAGCCGTACCAGGGATAATACAGCAAAAGAGGACTTTTTGCTCTCATGAGTTTGAAGTCCTCTTTTTTAGTAGCGGAAACGGGAGGATGTCTTTGCAGCATTCTCCTGTTTTTTATTTATAATTTTTCTGGAAATGAGAGAGGTATTATATTACTATAAGGGAGAAGTGTGTGATGGAAAGCGGACACCATCCTCACAGGTGGAAGAAACATCCGCCATCGTAGATTTTATCGAAAACCACATAGAAAGGGGAAAAAGAGATGTTTGACAGAGAAGCTTATGAAAAAAGAATGGAATGGTTTCAGGATGCCCGTTTCGGCATGTTCATTCACTGGGGCCTGTATTCGATTCCGGCAAGGGGAGAATGGGTGCGTTCCACAGAACAGATGCCGGAGGAGGAATATCTGCCCTTTTTTGAGGAGTTTAATCCAGTGGATTATGACCCTTCCAAATGGGCGAAGGCAGCAAAAGCAGCCGGCATGAAGTATGCCATACTGACTGCGAAGCATCATGACGGTTTTTGCCTGTTTGACAGCAAACTTACTGATTTTAAATCCACCAATACCAAAGCAGGAAGAGATCTGGTGAGAGAGTATCTGGACGCTTTCCGGGCAGAAGGGTTAAAGGTCGGCCTGTATTATTCGCTGCTGGACTGGCACCATCCGGATTATCCGCACTATGGAGATGCGCATCATCCGATGAGAAACTGCGAAGCCGAAAAGGGCGTGGAGAGAGATTTTAATCGCTATCTTGATTACATGCACGGTCAGGTTAAGGAACTCTGCACCGAATACGGAAAACTGGATCTCATGTGGTTTGATTTTTCCTACGGTGAGTTAAGAGGCGAAGCATGGCGTGCCTCTGAGCTGGTGAAAATGATCCGCACCTATCAGCCGGATGTGATTTTGGACAATCGCCTGGAAGTGAGCGGAGAAGGCTTTGGTTCTATAGCCACAGATAATCCGACTGCATTTTCCGGCGACTACGTGAGCCCGGAGCAGATCATTCCGCCCAACGGATTAAAGAGCGAATCCGGAAGAGACCTGTACTGGGAAGCCTGCATCACCATGAATGATAACTGGGGCTACTGCGCCAAGGATAAAAATTTCAAGCCTTCTTCCATGATCATCAAAAAGCTGGTGGAGTGTGTCAGCAAAAACGGGAATATGCTTCTGAATGTGGGGCCTGATGCGAGAGGAAATATTCCGGAGGAATCCCTGCAGATTCTGGATGAGATCGGCAGATGGATGAAGAAAAACAGCGCATCTGTTTATGCGTGCGGCTGTGCAGATCTGCCCAAGCCCGAAAACGGACGCATTACCAGAAACGGAAACCGAATCTACTACCATGTGATGGAAAACAGCATCGGAAGCGTGCCGCTTTACGGAATTCGCAAAGACCAGGTGAAAGCGATCCGCCTGCTTTGTGACGGAAGTGAACTGCAGATTCTGAACAACTGGATTGTGAACAACTATCCGGATATCGTGTTTGTGGACATTTCCAAAACGCCGCACCTGCCCGATGCTGTTGATACGGTTGTGGAAGTTATTTTAAAAGAAGAATAAAACGCATATTTGACTTTTTTGCCGCCGGCTGTTTGACAGCCGGCGGTATTGGCATGCGTCCGCCGGGCGTGTGTCCCCCTGTACACTGAGGGTAAGCTTGGAATGATTAAATATAAAGTACAGAACAAACATTCGATTTGCTCTGTACTTTTATTTTATGTTCTGATATAATCGAAACTACGAAAGGGATGAATTTGTTATGTTAGCGTACACTTATACAGAACAGGGAAGATTTGAATTAATAGAAAAGAAAAAGCCGGTGCTTCTTGATCCCAAAGACGCAATCGTGAAAGTAACACTGGCAAGCATTTGCACCAGCGATCTCCATATCAAGCATGGATCTGTGCCCCGTGCAGTTTTGGGAATTACCGTAGGGCATGAGATGGTCGGCATTGTCGAGTCTGTCGGTGCGGAAGTGAAAAAAGTAAAGCCGGGAGACCGCGTGACAGTAAATGTAGAAACCTTTTGTGGAGAATGCTTCTTTTGCAGGAAGGGATATGTGAATAACTGCACAGATAAGAATGGCGGCTGGGCATTGGGCTGTCGTATTGATGGCGGACAGACGGAATACGTCCGCGTGCCCTTCGCAGATCAGGGACTCAATAAGATCCCGGAGCGTGTCAGCGACAGACAGGCTTTATTTGTGGGTGATGTGCTGGCAACAGGTTTCTGGGCAGCCAGAATTTCAGAAATCACGGAAGAGGATACCGTGCTTATCATCGGTGCCGGACCGACAGGAATCTGTACCCTGATCTGCGTGATGTTAAAGCACCCGAAAAAAATAATTGTATGCGAAAAGGACGAGAAGAGAATTCAGTTTATAAAAGAACATTATCCGGAAGTATTGGTGACAGCTCCGGAGAATGTAAAAGAATTTGTATTGGACAACAGTGAACATGGAGGCGCTGATGTGGTGCTGGAGGTCGCCGGTACACAGACAACCTTTCGAACTGCCTGGGAATGTGCACGCCCCAATGGAATTGTAACAGTTGTTGCCCTGTACGATGAAGCGCAGACGCTTCCATTGCCGGAAATGTACGGCAAAAACCTGACATTCAAGACCGGCGGCGTAGATGGCTGCGACTGCGAAGAGATTTTGAATTTGATAGAAGCGGGAAAGATAGATACAGAACCACTGATCACACATACCTATCCGTTGAATGAGATTGATGCGGCGTATGAGCTGTTTGAGGGAAAGAAGGATGGCGTGATGAAAGTGGCAGTGGAATGCTCTGGGTTATAGTATGGATTTGGGCGTACTATGATTACGGATTTGTCAACCCCACTTTGGTAATAGCGCACAATAAAACATTAGCAGGACAGCTCTACGGAGAATTCAAGGAGTTCTTCCCGGAGAATGCAGTGGAGTATTTTGTATCCTACTATGCCGAACGCCTATTTTCAGTGCTAAAACGTCCATTTTATCCATATTTTCCGTATAATTTGGACTGAAAAACACGGTTTGGACAGAATAATACAAATCGAATTTGTGACCTAAATTCGTGTAATTGGGAAATGCTTGATTTTAAATACAAATTGGATATTTATTTCGCCTTATAAATTTTCACAATTTTTTGAAGTATTAAGTAAAATACTAAAAAATGCAGGGTCATACAGCGTATTGTTAGTCGGAATCGTTATTACTACTTTTTTTCAAGTATACTCTAAGGAAAAGGAATTAGAGAAAGAAGATAGAATAAAAATAGGCGAAGTTGGGTATTACACTTTATCATTTCCGCTGAAAGATGAACCATATAAAGAAGAGTATATGAAGATAAGCAAGAGATAATAAGAAATTTTTGGATTTCTGCAATTACTGAAGAAGGCATATTATTGTTTGTAAAGATAAAGGCTCGTATTTGTATTGTTGATAAAAACGGAGAATTAAAGGCAATGATTTCATTACTACAGCAGACAAATTATTATGAGAGCCATAATGAACTTTGTGTGTTGTATAAATAGACTGATTTTGTCAAGCGACGATGATTTGTGATAGAGTAATAGAGAATTGTGTAGACAGTGTCTGTATAATTTGAAAAACTGCCTGTTAAAAAATGATAAGGAGGAATTAGTATGCTCCAAGAAAATAATCGTACTGAATTTAAAGCAGAATTAAATGATAAATTGGAAAAAGAAGTTGTAGCTTTTTTGAATAATCGAGAAGGTGGTGTATTATACATCGGTTTGGACGATGAAGGAAAGCCTGTGGGAGTTCCTGATTTAGATGGCACTCAGTTAAAGATTGCAGACCGTATTAAGAACAATATTCTTCCGTCTACTTTGGGATTGTTTGATATTGTCAGTGATGCGGTTGATAATGTTCCTGTTATTAAGATATTGATTTCCAGTGGACTTGAGAAACCATATTATATTAAGAAGAATGGTATGTCTCCAAGTGGTTGCTTTATCAGAATGGGAACATCTTCTCAGCCGATGACAACAACCATGATTGATGATTTATACAGTAAGAGAATTCATACAACATTGCGTAATATTCCGTCGCCTAGACAGGATTTGACTTTTGCACAGTTAAAAATCTATTACCAGGAACGAGGTCTGGAATTAAATGAACGCTTTGCGAGTTCGTTAGAATTGCTTACTCCAGATGGAAAATACAATTATATAGCTTACTTGTTGGCTGATGAAAATGGTGTATCTATTAAGGTGGCAAAATACGCTGGAACTGATAAAGTTGATTTGATTGAGAATGAAGAATATGGGTATTGTTCATTGATAAAAGCAACCAATCAGGTAATGGAAAAACTGAAAATTGAAAATTCAACGATGGCGAAAGTTACCAGTACAAAGAGAATTGAGAAAAATCTGGTCGAACCTATCCCGATGAGGGAAGCTGTAATCAACGCCATTGTCCATTCGGATTTTTCACGAGAAATACCGCCTGTATTTGAAATCTTTAGTGACAGAATGGTATTTACGTCTTATGGAGGATTAATTCCAGGACAGAGCGAACAGGACTTTTTTAGTTGCAGCAGTATGCCTCGAAACCGTGAGCTTATGCGTGTGTTCAAAGATGTCGGACTGGTGGAGCAGCTCGGTTCTGGGATGAGCAGAATTTTAAAGGTGTATGATAAAAGTATTTTTAATATATCAGAACACTTTATAAAGGTGGAATTTCCGTTTTCTGTGCCAAAAGATATATCTTCTGCTGATAATAATGTCAGCAATGTCAGCAATGATGTCAGCAATGTCAGCGATAATGATGCCGAACATAGGGTGTTAGAATTTTTACGTCAAGAACCGACCGCGACAGGGAGAGGTATGGCAGCAGAGTTGGAGATTAGTGATAGACAGGTATGGAGAATACTTAAAAAATTACGTGAGAATGGAACTATTATAAGAATTGGCTCAACCAGAAAAGGATATTGGGAAATTAAAGAGAAGGAGTTATAAGAATATGCAATTCTAGAAAAAATATAATTCCGTTGAACAAAATTGCCGGAACCGTCAAAAATGTTCAATGAAGACAGTCAACATTCATACCGAAATGGCAGTTCATTTCGGTATGAATGTTGAATTATTGCCTTAAGTGCCATATATTTCTTGATTTATAATATAAATAAAAAGGAGATTTGTTATGGCACAAAAGAGCAAAAGGGGTATAGCATTTTTTGAAAGAGGATCATGGTATCATCGCTTTCGATACTATGATGCGGATTATTTGGTACGCTACAATAAAAAAGGTGGATTTAAAACCGAAGAGGAAGCTGAAGCAAGTTACCAAGTATATCTAAATGCTTTTGAAGAGCAAAAACGAAAACTGAGACAAAAGAAAGATGAGAGCCTGGATTTAAAATCATATCTTCAAAACTGGTTGCAGGATCAAAAACATTTTGAAGATACAACCAGAAAAGTTTATCAGTATGTACTGGGACAAGCATTTTCATATATGTCTGAATGCAAACTTTATATGGTAAATGAAAATTATCTTAATGCTGTAATTCGGGTGATTTCTAAAAGAACTCCTTCATATGGGCTTAAATTATATGAGTTATTCAGCATGGCATTAGGAGATGCATTTTCAGAATGCTTGATAGATTATAATCCGATGATCGGTGTTAAAAGACCAGATAGAGGAAAAGTAGAATTACATATACTTCCAAGTGAGCAAAAGAAACTGTTTCTACAGTATGCAAAATGTAGTGAGTGGTATTTGGAAATATTGCTAGGGCTGTTTTGTGGATTGAAAAAGCAGGAAATCTATAATCTGAAATTTAATGATTTCAATTTGAATCAAAAGACGGTTTCTATACGAGGGAAAGCGAAACGAGAAATAACTATTCCTGATGCTGTGTTCAGAGAATTACAGATTCGCAGAGTGAAAATTCAAAGTAATGAGTTTTTATATGGAGAACGATATTATAATAATGATTTAATATGTTGCCAGAAGAATGGAAATTATAAAAGCCAATCAGCCTTTAATAATGCGCTGAAAACTATCTGTAGAAAAGCAGGACTCCCAAGAGTAACTGTTCAGGATTTACGAGATATGTATGCGGAAATGATGTTGAAATCAAAGCATGTTTCTATTTTAGTATTAACAGGCCTTCTGGGGTATGCGTCCATTGAAGAAACATATGAACGATATTCCAATTTAGCAACATGTGATTTCTCTCATAATGAATTTATTAATCAGATATTTACAGAAGAAGGGATATCAGAAACATTATGAGGGTAAAAGATTTTTATATCATGTGGTTGGAAGAAGTAAAGAAGCCAATGTTGGCTTATCAATCGTTTTATGCATATAAGATTTGTGTTTATAATTACATAATTCCGTTATATGGGCAACTTAAAATGGATGAATTAACAAAATTTCATGTGAGGAGAATTTATATTCGGACTTATGAGAAATCCTCAGGAGTTGCAAGAGTAATAAAAACAGTTTTGTCTTCGTCATTAAAATATGCAAAACGAAATCATTATATTGTGGAAGATTTAGTTACAGGTCTAAAATGGAATAAAGGTTTGGACGGTGAAAAAGAGACAACTCAAAAAAATGCTTTAGAAACGTGGGCGGTTATTAAGATGTTTCAGTGCGCATATGAAACAGAACTTTATTTACCTATTTTGTTAGCGAGTCTCATGGGATTACGCAGAGGTGAAATTGTAGGATTAAAGTATTCAGATGTAGATTTCAAAAATAAACAGCTTTCTATTCAACGACAACTAGGAGTATTGCCAGAATCAGTAAAAGAAGAAATGCCGTTAAAGACTTATACAAAACAGGAAATTTCTTTAAAAACACCATGTAGTAAACGAAAATTAAAAATGCCCAATATCATTTTCGAGGCGTTATTAGAAGAACGTGTTCGATATGAAAAACGTAGAAATCGGCGAAAGAAAGAATTTCAGGATTTGGATTTTATATATTGTTCTTCTTACGGCAGACCAAGGACTAGTGGCTATCTTTCAATAAAATTACGTGAGTTTATTACGGAAAATGAACTTCCATATACGAACTGGAGAAATTTAAGATACACGTATTCAACGATGGTTTTAGGGGCTGGATATGATTTGCAGGCGATATCAAATACGTTGGGACACACACGAAAAGAGTTTACCGCAGATGTGTATGTGGATTTGTCGAAAATTATAAAAGGGTATGTATTGAATACTGAACTATTGGAAGAACACTTGAGCATAGAACCATTGGATTTGCCAGAAGAGATGGAAGAATTATTGAAGGAATGTTAATAATAAAAGTAATGAGAATATAATTCGTGTAAACTTAATTTTATGAAGTTTTCACACCACAATTACACACATTTTTCGTGTAATTGCGGCGTGAGTATTCCATGAAAATAAGCAAATTTAGATAAAATATCGGGGAGGAATCATTATGAATGAAGAACAAATTTTCAAATTAGAAGCCCCATATCAACCGACAGGAGACCAGCCAGAAGCCATAGCTGCTTTGGTCAAAGGATTTAAAGAAGGCAATCAATGTCAGACTTTACTAGGGGTTACAGGCTCTGGTAAAACATTTACCATGGCCAACGTAATTGCACAACTGAATAAACCTACGTTGATCATTGCTCACAATAAAACATTGGCAGCTCAGCTTTATAGCGAGTTTAAGGAGTTTTTTCCGTCCAATTCTGTGGAGTATTTTGTGTCCTACTACGACTACTACCAGCCCGAAGCCTACGTGCCCTCCACGGACACCTACATCGCCAAGGACTCCGCCATCAATGATGAAATTGACAAGCTGCGCCTTTCCGCGACGGCATCCCTGTCCGAACGCAGGGATGTGGTGGTGGTTGCCAGCGTGTCCTGCATTTTTGGTCTGGGATCACCGGAAGAATTTTCCAGCATGAGTGTTTCTCTGCGGCCCGGCATGACGAAGGATCGGGATGATGTGCTGCGGGCATTGGTGGCGATTCAGTATGACCGCAATGATATGGATTTGAACCGCGGCTGCTTCCGCGTGAAGGGTGATGTGATTGATATCAATCCGGCCCAGGGTGGTGACACGCTGATCCGCGTGGAATTTTTCGGGGATGAAATCGACAGGATTTGTGAAGTGGACCCGTTGAACGGTCAGGTACTGTCCACACTGCAGCATGTGATCATTTTCCCGGCTTCCCATTATGTTGTGCCTCAGGCCCAGATCAACAAAGCCTGTGACGAGATCGAGAAGGAACTGGAAGAAAGAATCCGGTATTTTAAAGGCGAAGATAAGCTTTTGGAAGCGCAGCGCATTGCAGAGCGCACCAATTTCGATATAGAAATGATGCGGGAAACGGGATTTTGTTCCGGCATTGAGAACTATTCCCGACATTTAAACGGCATGCCTGCAGGCGCGCCGCCCTATACGCTGCTGGATTTCTTTAAGGATGATTATCTGATTATCATTGACGAATCGCACATGACGATTCCGCAGATCCGGGGTATGTATGCCGGTGACCGTTCAAGAAAGCAGACACTGGTGGACTATGGTTTTCGCCTGCCTTCCGCACTGGATAACCGACCGCTGAATTTTGAAGAATTTGAAGGGCATATTGATCAGATGCTTTTCGTATCCGCTACGCCCAATGTTTATGAGGCGGAACATGAGCTTCTGCGGACGGAACAGATCATTCGTCCCACAGGGCTTCTGGATCCTCAGATCGATGTGCGTCCTGTAGAGGGACAGATCGATGATCTGATCTCCGAAGTGAAAAAAGAGACGGCCAAAGGCAACAAGATTCTGATTACTACGCTGACCAAGCGGATGGCAGAGGATTTGACCGATTACATGCGTGAGGTCGGTATTCGTGTGAAATATCTGCATTCCGATATTGACACATTAGAACGTGCGGAGATCATCCGTGATATGCGCCTGAACGTATTTGACGTGCTGGTGGGTATCAACCTGCTCAGAGAAGGTCTGGATATCCCGGAGATTTCACTGGTGGCGATTCTGGATGCGGATAAGGAAGGCTTTCTTCGTTCCGAGACTTCGCTGATTCAGACTGTGGGACGCGCTGCCCGCAACGTGGAGGGTCATGTCATCATGTATGCGGACACGATCACGGAATCCATGCGGGTTGCAATAGAAGAAACGAACCGCCGCCGTGCGATTCAGCAGAAGTACAATGAAGAACACGGCATTACCCCCCAGACCATTAAGAAGGCTGTGCGTGACCTGATCAGTATCACGAAGGAAGTGCCTGCGGAAGATGTGAAGTTTGAAAAGGATCCGGAATCCATGAACCGCCAGGAGTTGGAGAAGCTGATTGGGGAGGTACAGAAGAAGATGAAGAAGGCGGCAGCAGACTTAAACTTCGAAGCAGCTGCACAGCTGCGTGATCAGATGGTAGAATTGAAGAAGACGCTGGCAGATATGGAGGATTCATCTGATTGAGCTGATACATTTCAGGAAATGATAACAGAAAAAACACAGGAGTAAATTATTATGGAAGAAACTAAAAAGATGCTTTCCCGGAAAAACAGTATCCGGATCCGGGGAGCCAATGAACATAATCTGAAAAATATTGATGTGGATATTCCCAGAGATGCGCTGGTGGTGCTGACCGGTCTGTCCGGTTCCGGCAAGTCTTCGCTGGCTTTTGATACAATTTATGCGGAAGGACAGCGCCGTTACATGGAGTCTTTGTCCTCCTATGCGAGACAGTTTTTGGGTCAGATGGAAAAACCCGATGTGGAAAAAATAGAAGGGCTTTCCCCTGCGATTTCCATTGATCAGAAATCCACGAACAGAAACCCCCGTTCCACTGTGGGAACCGTGACGGAAATTTATGACTATTTTCGACTGCTTTATGCCAGAATCGGTATTCCGCACTGCCCGAATTGCGGCAAGGAGATCAAAAAGCAGAGTGTGGACCAGATGGTGGATCAGATCATGGAAATGCCGGAGGGCACCCGAATCCAGCTTCTGGCGCCTGTGGTCCGCGGACGGAAAGGACGTCATGAAAAGGTGCTGGAGCGGGCATCCAGAAGCGGCTACGTGCGTGTGCGCATTGACGGCAATCTGTATGAACTTTCCGAAGAGATCAAACTGGACAAAAACATCAAACACAACATCGAAATTGTGGTGGACCGACTGATTGTAAAACCGGGCATTGAGCGGCGTCTGACAGACTCGATCGAAAATGTTCTCGGTCTTGCGGAGGGCCTTTTATTTGTGGATATTGTGGGATCTGACAGCGAAATGCTGACCTTCAGCCAGAGCTTTGCCTGCCCGGACTGCGGCGTGAGTGTGGATGAGATCGAACCCAGAAGCTTTTCCTTTAACAATCCTTTTGGCGCATGTCCGGAGTGTTATGGTCTGGGGTATAAGATGGAGTTTGCGCCGGAACTGATGATACCTGACCGCAGTTTAAGTATCAATGAGGGAGCAGTTATCGTGATGGGCTGGCAGTCCTGTAATCAGCCCGGTTCCTTTGCCAATGCCATTCTGCAGGCTCTTGCCAAAGAATACAAGTTCAGTCTGGACACACCTTTTTAAGAATACCCGAAGGAAATTCAGGATATGCTGCTTTATGGAACAAATGGCAGAGAAGTATTGGTTTATTATGAAGGACAGCGCGGCAGAGGGGAATATCCCATCGCCTTTGAAGGACTGATCGCCAGTGTCAATCGCAGATATCGGGAAACCGCGTCTGAAACCGCCAAGCAGGAATTTGAAACCTTCATGAACATCACACCCTGTAAGCTGTGTAAGGGACAGCGTCTGAAAAAAGAAGCGCTGGCTGTCACGGTAGGCGGCAAAAATATTCATGAAATTACCTCCCTGTTTATTGGAGAACTGCAGGAGTTTCTGGAAAATTTGGAGCTGACCCGCCAGCAGGAGCTGATCGGTGCACAGATTTTAAAGGAAATCAAAGCCAGAATCGGATTTTTGATGAATGTTGGTCTGGATTATCTTTCTCTGTCAAGGGCAACAGGAACCCTGTCCGGCGGCGAAGCCCAGCGTATCCGTCTGGCAACGCAGATCGGATCCGGGCTGGTGGGCGTCTGCTATATTCTGGACGAGCCAAGCATCGGCCTGCATCAGCGGGATAATGACAAGCTGCTGGCGACTTTAAAACGCCTGCGGGATCTTGGAAATACGCTGATTGTGGTGGAGCACGATGAGGATACCATGCGGGAAGCGGACTATATCGTGGACATCGGTCCCGGCGCCGGCTCTCACGGCGGCGAAGTCATTGCCTGCGGTACAGTGGAAGATATCATGAATGAACCCAACTCC
Source organism: Lachnospiraceae bacterium (assembly GCA_017482485.1). Taxonomy (GTDB): domain Bacteria; phylum Bacillota; class Clostridia; order Lachnospirales; family Lachnospiraceae; genus Gallintestinimicrobium. Next base: position 2,615 of record JAFUMV010000005.1, on the reverse strand, counting down.
ATCACCGGTCAGTATTTGAGCGGTGCAAAGAAGATACCGGTGCCCAAAATGAGGCGAAAACCTACCGGTTGGCTGAAAGTCAGAGGGGCTTCGGAAAACAATCTGAAAAATATTGACGTGGAATTTCCATTAGGTGTGTTCACCTGCGTGACCGGAGTTTCCGGTTCCGGAAAATCCTCCCTGGTCAATGAGATTTTATACAAACATCTGGCACGTGATTTGAACAGAGCAAGATGTATTCCGGGCAAACATGCGGGAATTGACGGTATTGAGCAGCTGGATAAGGTAATTGATATCGATCAGTCCCCCATCGGGCGGACACCCCGCTCCAATCCGGCTACCTATACCGGCGTTTTTGACATGATACGTGATCTTTTTGCTTCCACGGCAGATGCCAAAGCAAAAGGTTACAAGAAAGGACGTTTCAGCTTTAATGTAAAAGGCGGCCGCTGCGAAGCCTGCGGCGGTGACGGCATTCTGAAAATTGAAATGCATTTCCTGCCGGATGTATACGTGCCCTGTGAAGTTTGCGGAGGAAAACGTTATAACAGGGAAACATTGGACGTAAAATATAAGGGGAAGAGCATTTTTGATGTACTGGATATGACGGTGGAAGAAGCAGTAACATTTTTTGAAAATGTGCCCAGTATCCAGCGCAAAATTCAGACCCTTTACGATGTAGGTCTTTCCTATGTAAAACTGGGCCAGCCCTCTACAGAGCTGTCGGGCGGTGAAGCACAGCGAATCAAACTGGCGGCAGAGCTTTCCAGACGCAGCACCGGCAAAACCATTTATATCCTGGATGAACCCACCACCGGCCTTCACTTTGCCGACGTGCATAAGCTGATCGAAATTCTGCACCGTCTGGCCGAAGGCGGCAATACGGTCGTGGTTATCGAGCACAACCTGGATGTGATCAAAACTGCAGACTACATTATCGATATCGGCCCCGAAGGCGGCCTGCGCGGCGGCACTGTCATCGCCAAAGGCACTCCTGAAGAAGTGGCCAAAAACCCGAAATCCTACACCGGTTACTATGTGGGCAAAATGCTGGAACGCGATAAAGAGGCGTAAGTCATGGGCGCGCGGGTGCACGCCTCTTGCTGACTGCCCGTCACTGTGTGCGAAGTGAACAGTACCACTGCCCGGCTCGTAATCATTAAAATTTTCTGAACCCTCTTCCCAACGGACTGGTTTTACGCTATAATGAACGCGGACTGACAAAAGAAAGGGGATAGTTCGCCCTTTTTGAAGGCTTGGAGGCCTGCTTTGCTAACAAAGCAATATCGTAGTGTGTGTTATCATGATAATTAGTTCGCTGCAGAACAGTTATATTTTTCATGATTAATATAGTAAGGAAATGGACATGATTGGAACGCGGGACGCGTTTGCGGCAGCGCATGGATGCAGATGTTCTGCCCGGTGTGAGTGGATGGAAGGAGAGAGAAGATGCAGTATACGGATATCGGTATTGACTTGGGAACAGCCAGCATTCTGGTTTATATAAGAGGAAAAGGTGTCGTATTAAAGGAGCCCTCTGTGGTTGCCTTTGACAGGGATACCAATAAGATTAAGGCCATCGGCGAGGACGCACGTCTGATGCTGGGACGTACTCCGGGCAATATTGTGGCGGTAAGACCGCTGCGTCAGGGCGTTATTTCCGATTACACCGTTACAGAAAAGATGATGAAATATTTCATTCAGAAGGCACTGGGCAGAAAGACCTTCCGCCGGCCCAGAATTGCAGTCTGTGTACCCAGCGGTGTAACAGAAGTTGAGAAGAAGGCAGTTGAAGATGCTACCTATCAGGCAGGAGCAAGAGAGGTTTCTATCATTGAAGAGCCTATTGCTGCAGCGATCGGTGCGGGAATCGATATTTCCAGACCCTGCGGCAACATGATAGTGGATATCGGCGGCGGGACCTCCGATATTGCGGTGATTTCTCTTGGCGGTACAGTAGTGAGCGCATCCATTAAGATTGCGGGCGATGATTTTGATGAAGCGATCGTTCGTTACATGCGTAAGAAGCACAACCTGCTGATCGGTGAAAGAACTGCTGAGGATATCAAGATCAAGATCGGTTCCGCATTTAAGCGTCCGGAACCCGATTATATGGAAGTCAGAGGACGTAACCTGGTAACAGGTCTTCCGAAGACAATCAAGGTTTCTTCCGAAGAGACGGAAGAAGCTTTGAAGGAATCTACAATGCAGATTGTGGAAGCAATTCACAGTGTTCTTGAAAAGACACCGCCGGAACTGGCAGCCGATATTGCGGACAGAGGTATTGTCCTGACCGGCGGCGGAAGCCTGCTGCGCGGTCTCGAAGAGCTGATCGCGGACAGAACCGGCATTCATACCATGACAGCAGAAGATCCGATGACAGCAGTGGCGATTGGAACAGGAAAATATGTGGAATTTCTGGGCGGATACCGTGACTGAGCGGTAAGCCCGTAAAAAGGCTGCCTGTGGCAGCCTTTTTTCTTGTGCGCCTGGCGGCGCACGTTTCTAATGGGTGAAAGTCCCAAATCCGCCCGGTAGTGGGAAGGACATAGCCTAAGGCAAGGGTGTTGTTGGTGACGACAAATCTGAAGGAAGCCGGATGGCAAATCTCTGGT
>JAFUMV010000103.1 GCA_017482485.1 Lachnospiraceae bacterium | reverse complement strand
TTTGGCTGTGAACTGGAACTTCCGACAACAATTGCCAGAGGCGATGATGTGTGTCAAATTCGATTTGTGCGCAGGAAGCAATAATCGTCATTACGGGAAATACCATGCCGTCAGGAACCTTGTTCCTGGCGGCAATTATTGTGAGAAGTATACGAAATTGTAACTCAGATTTAATGAAACCTTCATAAATTTATGGTAGAAAAAGAAAAATGCCTGTGTTATAATGCACCTTAGCAAACCGTCAGAGGATGACATAATGACAGATTTTGCAGACTACGATGGAGGACAGAAGATGACTAAGGCACAGATTTTAAAAAAAGAAATTTTAAGCCAGTACAGAAGCGTGAGACAGTTTGCTCTGGAGATGCAGATCCCTTACAGCACGCTGGTTACAGCACTTGAGCGCGGTATCGATGGCATGGCATATGGAACTGTAATTAAGATGTGTAATAAGCTGAATCTGAACCCTGTGGATTTCAGCTCTCTGGAAAGAGACACCACCATCAGCGAACAGCTGCTTGAAAACCGTGTCATGCAGTATTATGTGAAACTGAATCAGGAAGGCCGTGATAAGGTTCTTAGCCTGATGGAAGATTTTGTTCAGATTAAGAAATACAAAGCGAAATAAGAGATATTGTTCGCCGGTCTCTGGCTGGCTGGACACAGGCGCACAGTGTACGGCGTTTGAATGAATGGCCGCCCTGGCGGCAGACAGGAGAAAAGAATGCATTATGATTATCTGATTGCAGGTACCGGACTGTTTGGTGCAGTGTTTGCACACGAGATGAACAAACGGGGAAAGAAAGTACTGCTGGTGGAGAAAAAAGATCATATTGCGGGGAATATTTATACCGAGAATGAGATGGGCATCAACGTACACAGGTTTGGTGCCCATATTTTTCATACCTCGGATAAGGAAGTATGGGATTATGTGAATCAATTCGCCCAGTTCAACCATTACATTAATTCCCCGGTAGCAGTGTATAAGGATGAGCTTTATAATATGCCTTTTAATATGAACACATTCAGCAAAATGTGGAATATTAAGACTCCTGCGCAGGCAAAGGAGATCATCGCTGCTCAGATTGCGGAACTGAATATCACAGAGCCAAAGAATCTGGAAGAACAGGCGTTGTCTTTGGTGGGCAGAGATGTCTACGAGAAGCTGGTAAAAGGCTATACGGAAAAGCAGTGGGGAAGAGACTGCAAAGATCTGCCTTCTTTCATTATAAAAAGGCTTCCGCTTCGATTTACATTTGACAACAATTATTTCAATGATCCCTATCAGGGAATTCCCAAAGGCGGCTATACGCAGATTGTGGAAAAGCTGCTGGAAGGCTGTACTGTGCTGACCGGCATTTCCTATCAGGATTTCTGTGCAGAAAATGTAAAAAAGCCATCCGGAGAGCAGGACAGTTGGGACAGGCTTTTGTATACAGGCATGATAGATGAATATTTCGGTTACTGTTATGGCGAACTGGAATACCGTTCCCTTCGTTTTGAAACAGAATGCCTGCCGGAGGAAGACAATTATCAGGGCAATGCCGTGGTGAACTACACGGAAAGAGAAATTCCCTATACCAGAATCATTGAACATAAGCATTTTGAATTCGGCAATCAGAAAGGCACCGTGATCACAAGAGAATATCCCGCTGCGTGGCAGAAGGGGGATGAACCCTATTATCCGATCAATGATGAAAAGAACGGACAGCTCTATGCCCGCTATGCAGAACTTGCCGCAAAAGAACAGAATGTACTGTTCGGCGGAAGGCTTGGACAGTATAAGTATTATGATATGGATAAGGTAATCCGTGCCGCACTGGATATGGTGCAGAGCGAACTTTGACCTCAAAACCGTCTGTTTTTTCAGGTTTTTTAAAAAATCTGTTGACGGGCGGTTTTGCTTGTGATATAGTCGAAAGGCGAGATGGATCTTAGGTCTTTTTTTTATGCTCTGAATCACGGCAGCGACGGCTGACGCAGGGTGTTCCCGCGAAGAGAGACCTGCACGAATAAAGACAAGCACACACGGAGGTTAAAGTTATGCGTACAAGAATCACATTAGCATGTACAGAATGCAAACAGCGCAATTATAACACAACAAAAGATAAGAAAGCTCATCCTGACAGAATGGAAACTAAGAAATACTGCAGATTCTGCAAGAAGCACACCACACATAAGGAAACCAAATAATCGTTCTGCAGTGTTTTGAAAGGGGTTTTCGCATGTCAAACGAAGAAAAGGCACCCAAGATCAAATTCTTTGACGGTGTTAAAGCTGAGTTTAAGAAGATTATCTGGCCGGATAAGGATACTTTACTGAAGCAGTCCGTTGCTGTCGTTGCGGTATCTATCGTACTGGGCGTGATCATCGCTCTGGTAGATATGCTGGTACAGTACGGTGTTAACTTCTTGACAATGTAACAGTGAGGAGATTCTTATGGCAGAAGCAAAATGGTATGTTGCGCATACCTATTCCGGATATGAGAACAAGGTAAAGGCTGACCTCGAGAAAACCATTGAGAACAGACATCTGGAGAATGAAATCCTTGAAGTGCGCGTTCCCATGCAGGAAGTTGTGGAAATGAAGAACGGTTCCAAGAAAACTGTTCAGAAGAAACTGTTTCCGGGTTATGTTCTGGTTAACATGATCATGAACGATGATACCTGGTACGTTGTCCGCAACACCAGAGGTGTTACCGGTTTTGTCGGACCGGGAAGCAAGCCTGTTCCGCTGACAGAAGCGGAAATGAAACCGCTCGGCATCAAAGCCGAGAATGTTACCATCGACTTTGCAGAGGGCGATACAATCGTCGTTGTTGCAGGCGCATGGAAAGATACGGTCGGCGCTGTTCAGAAAATTGACTACAACAAGCAGACCGCAACCATCAATGTGGAACTGTTCGGCAGAGAGACCCCTGTTGAAATCAGTTTTGCAGAGGTGAGAAAGTTACAGTAGTAAGACGTTCATAGGAACGCGCCGCGACAGCGGTGAGTCCGTTGAGCTGTGGAAGCAGTGCCCTGCCACATGGAGCGGGAAGAACACTGCGCCATACCACAATATATTTAGGAGGTGCCTAAAATGGCAAAGAAAGTTACTGGTTACATTAAGTTACAGATTCCTGCTGGCAAGGCAACACCGGCTCCCCCGGTAGGTCCTGCACTCGGTCAGCACGGTGTAAACATCGTTGAGTTCACAAAGCAGTTCAACGCAAGAACAGCTGACAAGGGCGATGTTATCATTCCTGTAGTTATCACAGTTTACGCAGACAGAAGCTTCAGCTTCATTACCAAGACTCCGCCTGCTGCAGTACTGCTGAAGAAAGCATGCAACTTAAAGAGCGCATCTGCAACTCCGAACAAGACCAAGGTTGCAACAATCTCCAAGGATAAGGTTCGTGAAATTGCTGAACTGAAGATGCCTGACTTAAACGCTGCAAGCATTGAATCTGCTATGAGCATGATCGCTGGTACAGCAAGAAGCATGGGTATTGTAGTAGAAGACTAATTATTTTTTGTTTTGATAAGACTGGGAGTAACGGCCATAAGAGCTGTTACGTTAACAACCAATGGAGGAAATGGAAATGAAACATGGTAAGAAATATAACGAGATCGCTAAGTTAGTTGATCGCGCAACTCAGTATGATCCCGCTGATGCAGTTGCTCTGGTTAAGAAGACAGCAACAGCTAAATTTGATGAAACTGTTGAAGTTCACATCAGAACCGGTTGTGACGGACGTCATGCTGAACAGCAGATCCGTGGCGCAGTTGTACTGCCTAACGGAACTGGTAAGACTGTAAAAGTTCTGGTATTCGCTAAAGGTGCTAAGCTTGACGAAGCTCTGGCAGCTGGTGCAGATTACGTTGGCGGCGACGAGCTGATTCCCAAGATTCAGAACGAAGGCTGGCTGGATTTTGATGTTGTAGTTGCAACTCCTGACATGATGGGTGTTGTAGGTCGTCTGGGTAAGACTCTGGGACCTAAAGGCTTAATGCCCAACCCTAAGGCTGGTACTGTAACCATGGATGTTACCAAGGCTATCAAAGAAATCAAAGCTGGTAAGATCGAGTACAGACTTGACAAGTCCAACATCATTCACGTTCCGGTTGGTAAGGCTTCCTTCACTGAAGAAGCTCTGGCTGAGAACTACAAGGCGCTGATGGATGCTATCATGAAAGCAAAACCGAGCTCACTGAAAGGTCAGTATTTAAAGAGCATCACCCTGGCTACCACAATGGGCCCTGGCGTGAAAGTATCTACCGCTAAATACTGCTAATCATCCCGTGTGTTTATTGACCCCGGCCAAATGGCCGGGGTCTTTTTGCGCGATAACGCATATTGACAAAACAGGAAAAAACAGATACGTTATAAGCAATAAGTCAAAGCCATTTGCTTTTTCAGAACAGATTTAAAGCATAATGGCAGAGTATCTGTGAGGATAAAATGGCAGGAAGAAAAAAGAGAAAAAAGAAAAAAGGACATATTTTTCTGGTAACCCTGGTGCTGACCATATCCGTAGGCTGTGCGATTATGTTCGGAAGCTGGGTCCTCTGGGGGACGGATTCTCAGACTGCGTCTTCTATATATAAGGAAGAAGTTTCTCCGCCTATAATGGGAGAAACTACAATCTATGCGGAAAAAGAAGAGATATATTTGTCAGATGATTTGGATGCCGTTTGGAAAGACGAAGAAACTTCAGGCAGCGCTGCAGAGGCTGTCCAAACAGAAACGGTACAGGAAACAACAGCAGGAAAATATGATTATCTTCTGGAAGACGATGAACTGTGCCGGGAGCAGAACATCTTTTTTAAGGAGAGTGCAAGCTCTGATGAAGTAACGATCGCATTTGCGGGCGATATCCTGTTTGATGATAACTATGCGGTTATGGCAACTACACTGCAGCGCGGTCAGGGTATCGCAGGCAGTATCTCGGGAGATTTGCTGAAGGAAATGCGCAGTGCGGATATTTTTATGGTGAATAACGAATTCACTTATACAGAGAGAGGAGAACCGCTGCCGGGAAAAACATTCACTTTCAGGGCAAAACCGGAATATGCATCCTGGCTTTTTGATATGGGCGCGGATATCGTTTCCCTGGCCAATAATCATGTTTATGATTACGGAGAAGTATCACTGCTGGATACGCTGGATACACTGGACGGAATTGGCATGCCTCATGTGGGTGCCGGACGAAATTTGAAACAGGCAATACAACCGGTGTATTTTATAATAAATGATATAAAAATTGCCTTTCTTTCCTCTACACAGATTGAACGAATGGATAATCCGAATACGAGGGGTGCGACGGAAAACTCGCCGGGCGTATTTCGATGCAGATATGTGGAAAATCTTCTTCAGGCAGTTGGAGAAGCGGAAAAAAACAGTGACTTTGTGATTGTATATATCCATTGGGGCACGGAAAGTACCGATGAGCTGGATTGGGCGCAGAAAGAGCAGGCACCTAAAATTGCGGAAGCCGGTGCGGACCTTATCATTGGAGACCACCCGCATGTTCTGCAACCTGTAGGATATTGCGGAGATGTACCGGTAGTATACAGTCTGGGAAATTTCCTTTTTAATTCAAAAGCAATGGATACCTGCCTTGTGAAGGCGGTACTGGACGAAAACGGTTTAAAGCGTCTGCAGTTTGTTCCGGCCAGGCAGGAAAACTGCAGTGTGACAATGAATTATGGCGCGGAAAAAGAAAGAGTTCTTTCCTATATGAGAAGCATTTCTCCGGAAGTGAATATTGATGAAGAAGGATTTATCACCAGAGTGCCTTGAGATGATGGACAACGCATGGTAAAAGCCACTCCCAATGTCGGTGCACTTTAAATTGTCACAAAAGAATAAAAAATTGAAAAAAACCCTTGACAACACACCCGGCACTGTGGTAAGGTAATCAAGGTCGTTGAGACCGTGCCGAAGACAGCAGGTACCGGATAACCGGTATAAGAAGAAGCGCCTGCCGAGGAGTGAAGAGTACAGAAATGACTTTTATCCCTCTCTGTCTATGGGCAGAGAGGTTTTTGCGTGAGCAATGAGCCGGAGGGATATGTCTGCATGTCTGATGGCGATTGCTGCTGCACTGTATGAAATGTGATATACAGATTTCATACAGATATATCTTTCTTATGCCCTCTTTCATTCGGCAAGATATGTGTGACTGTTCTTACGCCGGACAGTTACAAAGAATCTAAAAGGAGGTAAGAAAATGGCAAAGGTTGAACTCAAACAGCCCGTTGTTGCTGAGATTTCCGAAGCGATCAAAGATGCGCAGTCTGTTGTTCTGGTTGATTACCGTGGACTGACAGTTGAGCAGGATACAGAGCTTCGTAAAAAGCTCCGTGCAGCAGGCATCACCTACAAGGTGTACAAAAACACAATGATGAATTTTGCGTTCAAGGGAACAGATTTCGAAGCACTGGCTCCTTATCTGAACGGCCCTTCCGCAATTGCTATCTCCACAACAGATGCGACAGCTCCTGCAAGAGAACTGGCTAACTTCGCTAAGACAGCTAACAAGCTGGAAATCAAAGGCGGCGTTGTAGAAGGCAATGCGTATGATGCAGCAGGCATCATGAAGATCGCAGAGATCCCTGGAAGAGAAGCTCTCATTTCCAGATTGCTGGGCAGCATGCAGTCTCCTATCGCAAACATGGCTCGTGTTCTGAAACAGATCGCAGAGAAGGATGGCGAGGCAGCACCTGCAGAGGAAGCTCCTGCAGCAGAATAATTTTTCACCGAGATCGTGAAACAGCAGCCGCGTGAGCGCTGCAAACCTAAAAAGACAAATTAAACGGAGGTAAATAAAAATGGCAAAATTAACCACTCAGGAATTTATTGATGCTATCAAAGAGATGACAGTATTAGAATTAAATGATTTAGTAAAAGCTTGCGAAGAAGAGTTCGGCGTATCCGCAGCAGCAGGTGTTGTTGTTGCAGCAGCTGGCCCTGCAGCAGAAGTTGAAGAGAAGACAGAGTTCGATGTTGAACTGACCGAAGTTGGCCCTAACAAGGTTAAGGTTATCAAGGTTGTTCGTGAAGTAACCGGTCTTGGTCTGAAGGAAGCTAAGGACGTTGTTGACAACGCTCCTAAGGCTCTTAAAGAGGGTGTTTCCAAAGAAGAAGCTGAAGACATCAAGAAGAAACTGGAAGCTGAAGGCGCTAAAGTTACTGTTAAATAATTTCAGCCATTATCTTACAAACCAGGGACGTCCGCAACTTGCGGGCGTCCTTTTTATGCAACATTCCGGCATTGGCATCCGGTTTCTTACCTGCCGCAGCGGATGCCAATACCGGAAGGCTGCACAAACATGCCCCAGCACGGAAAGGGTCCGGTTTCCGTAATTCTCACAAAAAAACTTGAAAAAGAGCTTGACTGGGGACTTGTTTTATGATAAATTGTAGGGTGCATTATTATGTTAGACTATGCCATTTTATAAGTGTAATACCGAATTGTTATAGTCAAAGAAATCAATTATAAGAACGGGGTGAAGTGTCAATGGAAAAAAACAGAATACGTCCAATTGCCACCGGCAAGAACATGCGTATGAGTTATGCACGACGGAAAGAAGTACTCGAAATGCCCAACCTTATAGAAGTTCAGAAGAATTCCTATAAGTGGTTCCTTGACGAAGGATTAAAAGAGGTATTTGATGATATTTCTCCGATTTCCGATTACAGCGGCCACCTGAGCCTGGAGTTTGTTGACTTCGAGCTGTGTGAAGACGATGTAAAATATTCTATTGAGAAGTGCAAGGAGAGGGATGCAACATATGCTGCTCCTCTTAAGGTAAAGGTACGTCTTTATAATAAGGAAAAAGAAGAAATCAGCGAACATGAAATTTTCATGGGCGATCTTCCGTTAATGACTGAAACAGGTACTTTCGTAATCAATGGTGCAGAGCGTGTTATCGTCAGCCAGCTGGTTCGTTCTCCTGGTATCTACTATGGAATCGGCCATGACAAGATCGGTAAGAAGTTGTACTCCTGTACCGTTATCCCTAACCGCGGTGCGTGGCTGGAATACGAAACTGACTCCAATGACGTCTTCTACGTTCGTGTAGATAGAACAAGAAAGGTACCCATTACCGTTTTACTTCGTGCGCTGGGAGTAGGTACCAACGATGAAATCAGAGAACTGTTTGGCGACGAACCCAAGATCGAAGCCAGTTTTGCAAAAGACACTTCTGAAAGCTATCAGGAGGGTCTGTTAGAGTTATACAAAAAGATTCGTCCCGGCGAGCCTCTGAGTGTGGAGAGCGCTGAGAGTCTGATCAATGCCATGTTCTTTGACCCCAGAAGATATGATTTGGCTAAAGTAGGAAGATATAAATTCAATAAGAAACTTCATTTCAAGAACAGAATCAAGGGCCATGAACTGGCTGAAGATGTTGTTGATATGTCCACCGGTGAAGTTCTGGCGACGGCTGGAACCAGAGTGGATATGGAACTGGCTGTACTGATTCAGAACAGTGCTGTTCCTTATGTCTATATCCAGACTGAGGAGAAGAAGGTAAAAGTTCTCTCCAGCATGATGGTTGATCTGACTCATTATGTTGACTGTGATCCCAGAGAACTGGGCATTACAGAGATGGTTTACTATCCTGTTCTGGCACAGATTCTGGAACAGTATGCAGAGGATCCGGAAGAACTGGCAGAAGCAATCCGCAAGAATGTACATGAGCTGATTCCCAAGCACATTACCAAGGAAGACATCATCGCTTCCATTAACTATAACATCCATCTGGAATACGGCATCGGCAACGAGGACGATATCGACCATCTGGGCAATCGTCGTATCAGAGCTGTCGGTGAACTTTTACAGAATCAGTATCGTATTGGTCTTTCCAGACTGGAAAGAGTTGTTCGTGAGAGAATGACCACTCATGATGCAGAAGAGATTTCTCCTCAGGTGCTGATTAATATCAAACCGGTGCAGGCTGCAGTGAAGGAATTCTTCGGTTCCTCCCAGCTGTCCCAGTTCATGGATCAGAACAATCCTCTGGGTGAGCTGACACACAAGAGACGTCTCTCCGCACTGGGCCCCGGCGGTCTGTCCCGTGACCGTGCCGGATTCGAGGTTCGTGACGTACACTATTCTCATTACGGAAGAATGTGTCCTATCGAAACCCCTGAAGGTCCCAACATCGGTCTGATCAACTCACTGGCAAGCTATGCAAAGATTAACGAGTACGGCTTTGTCGAAGCTCCGTACCGTAAAATTGATAAAACTGATCCGGCTAATCCGCGCGTAACCAACGAAGTTGTTTATATGACAGCGGATGAAGAGGATAACTATCATGTAGCGCAGGCTAACGAAGAGCTGGATGAGAACGGTTACTTTGTGAACTCCAATGTTTCCGGCCGTTATCTGGAAGAAACTTCCGAATATCCGAAGGCTATGTTCGATTATATGGACGTATCCCCTCAGATGGTGTTCTCCGTTGCTACAGCACTGATTCCTTTCCTGCAGAACGATGATGCGAACCGTGCGCTGATGGGTTCCAACATGCAGCGTCAGGCAGTGCCGCTTCTGACAACAGAAGCTCCTGTAGTCGGCACCGGTATGGAAGTGAAGGCAGCTGTTGACTCAGGTGTCTGTGTAGTGGCCAAGAAGCCCGGTACCATTGATTATGTATCCTCCAAGCTGATTCGTATGACCTGCGATGACGGCGAAAAGGTGGAATATCATCTGACCAAGTTTTCCAGAAGTAACCAGTCCAACTGTTACAACCAGAGACCTATCGTGTTCAAGGGCAACCATGTTCAGGCAGGACAGGTTATTGCGGACGGACCTTCTACATCCGAAGGTGAACTGGCTCTGGGCAAGAACCCTCTGATCGGTTTCATGACCTGGGAAGGCTATAACTACGAAGATGCTGTTCTGTTAAGTGAAAGACTGGTTATGGACGATGTATATACATCTGTTCATATTGAAGAATACGAAGCAGAAGCCCGTGATACCAAGCTGGGACCTGAAGAAATCACCAGAGATGTTCCCGGTGTGGGTGATGAAGCGCTGAAAGATCTGGATGACAGAGGTATTATCCGTGTTGGTGCAGAGGTTCGTGCCGGAGATATTCTGGTAGGTAAAGTAACTCCTAAGGGGGAAACCGAACTGACTGCAGAAGAAAGACTGCTGCGCGCAATCTTCGGTGAGAAGGCACGTGAAGTTCGTGACACTTCCCTGAAAGTACCTCATGGTGAATATGGTATTATTGTGGATGCCAAAGTATTTACAAGAGAGAACGGTGACGAACTGTCTCCCGGCGTAAATCAGGCAGTACGCATTTATATTGCACAGAAGAGAAAGATTTCCGTAGGTGATAAGATGGCCGGTCGTCACGGTAACAAGGGTGTTGTTTCCCGTGTGCTCCCCGTAGAAGATATGCCTTATCTGCCTAACGGACGTCCTCTGGATATCGTGCTGAATCCTCTGGGCGTACCTTCCCGTATGAATATCGGTCAGGTGCTGGAAATTCATCTGTCCCTGGCTGCAAAGGCTCTCGGCTTTAACGTTGCTACTCCTATTTTCAATGGTGCAAACGAAAAGGATATTCAGGATACACTGGAACTGGCAAATGATTATGTAAACCTTGAATGGGATGAATTCAAGGAGAAGCATGGTGATGAACTGCTTCCCGAAGTTCTGGAATATCTGTATGACAACAGAGCCCACAGAGCACTTTGGAAGGGCGTTCCGATCTCCAAGACCGGTAAGGTAAGACTGCGTGACGGTCGTACCGGTGAATATTTTGACAGCCCGGTTACCATCGGACACATGCATTACCTGAAACTGCACCATCTGGTAGACGACAAGATCCATGCACGTTCTACCGGTCCTTACTCCCTTGTTACACAGCAGCCTCTGGGCGGTAAAGCGCAGTTCGGCGGACAGCGTTTCGGTGAAATGGAAGTTTGGGCGCTGGAAGCTTATGGTGCATCCTATACGCTGCAGGAAATCCTGACCGTTAAGTCCGATGACGTTGTAGGACGTGTGAAGACTTACGAAGCAATTATCAAGGGCGATAATATCCCTGAACCCGGTATTCCGGAATCCTTCAAGGTTCTGTTAAAAGAATTACAGTCCCTGGGTCTGGATGTGCGCGTACTTCGTGATGACAATACAGAAGTTGAAATCATGGAAACCGTAGATTACGGCGACGTGGATTATCGTTTTGAGATGGAAGGGGATTCCAAGGGCTATAACAATTACAAAGAAGAAGAAGATCTTGGAAAGATGGGTTATCAGAAACAGGAATTTGATGCTGACAGCGAAGAGCTTGTAGCAGCTGAGGATGATTTTGATGATTCCGTTCTGGAAGATGAATTCGAGGAATCTTTTGACGAAGAGTAAGCCGAACCGATTATTTGAAAAGGAGTGCCAAAATGTCTGAAACAAAAAACGAAGTTTATCAGCCGATGACGTTTGATGCCATCAAGATCGGATTAGCATCACCGGATAAGATTCGTGAATGGTCCCGCGGCGAAGTGTTAAAGCCGGAGACAATCAACTACAGAACCTTAAAGCCTGAGCGCGATGGTCTGTTCTGTGAAAGAATTTTCGGACCCAGCAAAGACTGGGAGTGTCATTGCGGTAAATATAAAAAGATTAGATATAAAGGCGTTGTCTGCGACCGTTGTGGCGTTGAAGTTACAAAATCCAGCGTGCGCCGCGAACGTATGGGACATATTGAACTGGCTGCGCCGGTTTCCCATATCTGGTATTTCAAGGGAATTCCCAGCCGGATGGGTCTGATTCTGGACCTGTCCCCCCGTGTGCTGGAGAAAGTCCTCTATTTTGCATCCTACATTGTTCTGGATAAGGGGGATACCAATCTGGAATATAAGCAGGTTCTTTCCGAAAAAGAATATCAGGATGCAAGAGAAACCTGGGGCAAGCGTTTTCGTGTAGGTATGGGCGCAGAAGCAATCAAAGAACTTCTGCAGGCCATTGATCTGGAAACCGAGGCAACAGAATTAAAGGAAGAACTGGAAGACGCAAACGGGCAGAAGCGCGCGAGAATTATCAAGCGCCTGGAAGTTGTAGAAGCATTCCGTGAATCCGGTAACAGACCGGAATGGATGATCATGGATGCAATTCCGGTAATTCCTCCGGATCTTCGTCCTATGGTACAGCTGGACGGCGGTCGTTTTGCAACATCCGACTTAAATGATTTATACAGAAGAATTATCAACCGTAACAACCGTCTGAAGAGACTGTTGGAGCTGGGTGCACCTGATATTATCGTTCGCAACGAAAAGAGAATGCTTCAGGAAGCAGTAGATGCCCTGATCGACAACGGCAGAAGAGGACGTCCGGTAACCGGACCCGGAAACCGTGCGCTGAAA
>JAFUMV010000004.1 GCA_017482485.1 Lachnospiraceae bacterium | reverse complement strand
GCCACAGTTGATCATCTTGTCGATATTTTCCATCTCAGTTTTTCTGGGATGGAGAGTATATAAAATTTCTTCGTAATAGTCCGTGAAAATATTTTGTAAGATATTCATAAGACTATTATACGGGAAAAAGAAGCAAAAAGAGACCCCACCCCTCAAGATTGAGGGGCAGGGGAGTTGAATAGGCGAAGCCTATTTTTTACTTTCAAAGGAAAAAGGAGAGGAGGTAAGAATGGTCGAAGTAATTTTTCATGACATTTGGGAGATCGAAGACAATTTGCTAAAATATGCCGTCATCGCAGCTGAATATAATGGAAAATGGATTTTCTGTCGGCATAAGAAACGTAATACATGGGAAATTCCGGGCGGTCATCGTGAAATGGGGGAAACGATAGAAGAAACTGCAAAACGTGAGCTTTATGAAGAAACAGGAGCCGTTAAGGCCGAGATAGCGGCAGTCAATGTCTACGGCGTGGTAAGAGATGGAGAGGAAACTTCATATGGGATGCTGTTCTATGCGGATGTAAAGCAGCTGGGGGACATCCCGACTGAAATGGAAATCGGTGAGATTATGTTTGAAAATTCTGTGCCTGAGAAACTTACGTATCCTGAGATACAGCCCGTCCTTTTTGGATGTGTACAGGAATGGCTGAAATGATCATCTGCGCTTGTTTGATGTTTTTACTGTTTCGGATCATGTTTTTTATCATACTTGAAGTTCCGAACAAACCCAAAACTGGTTTTTCGCACCCGAAAAGTTACATATATGCCTTGTACACTGAAGATAAGTCAAAATGGAAATACCTTGACAGAAAAACTTCTGCGTGATAGCATAATAGATATGTGATTTAGCAGGGTAAATCGCTAATTTATTAGAGGATGAAAGACGAGGAGAATATTATGAAAAAGAGATTTTTGGCATGTGCTATGGCGGCAATGATGGCGGCATCCCTGGCAGCATGCGGACAGAGCGCTGACAGCAGTGCTGATACTGCACAGGCAACAGCAGCTGAGAACGCAGAGAGTGCTGCAGCAGAAACTGAAGAAGTTGTTGAAACTGTAGAAGCAGCAACAGAAACAGTTGCAGAAAGAACCACACTGATTGTTGGTTTTGATGCAGAATTCCCTCCTTATGGATATAAGGATGAATCCGGCGAATACGTTGGTTTTGATCTGGATCTTGCAGCAGAAGTTTGTGAAAGAAAAGGCTGGGAGCTGGTGAAACAGCCCATCGACTGGGATTCAAAGGATATGGAGCTTTCCGCAGGCACTATTGACTGTATCTGGAATGGCTTCACCATGAACGGAAGAGAAGAGCAGTACACCTTCTCCGTTCCTTATGTTGACAACAGTCAGGTATTTGTTGTTGCAGAAGACTCCGGTATTGCAACAAAGGCAGACCTGGCCGGCAAAGTGGTGGGTGTTCAGAAGGAATCCTCCGCACTGGCAGCGCTGGAAGAGGAAGAGAATGCAGATCTGATGAATTCCTTTGCAAGTTTGAATCAGTATGCTGATTACAACACCGCATTTATGGATCTGGAAGCAGGTGCAATTGATGCATTGGCCATGGATATCGGCGTTGCAAACTATAACATCAATCAGAGAGAAAGCGGTTTCGTTGTTCTGGAAGATCAGCTGGCATCTGAACAGTATGCAATTGGTTTTTTACTTGGCAACACAGAACTGAAGGATGAAGTAGAGAAGACTCTGTTGGAAATGGTTGATGACGGAACCTTCATGGAAATTGCTGAAAAGTATGCTGATTTCGGTCTGGTGGACAGTGTTTGCCTGGGCAAATAACCTGTGAAAAACATCAGTTTTATGCGTGAATGGGAATCAATTCACGGCTGTTACGAAAGAAACAGCGGCAGGATATATGAATAATAGGTTACTGAATAAGCAGTGACGATTGGCAGCGCCAGGTTCATTTTGTCCCTGGCGTTTGCCTTATACGGGGATTATTGAGAACAATCAGGGGAAAGATATGACTGCGATTTTGGAATTTTGGAATAAATTTATAACAATGCTGCCTGAGCTGATGGAAGGTTTCGGGGTCACAGTGACAATTTTTGCACTGACTCTGATATTTTCGCTGCCTTTGGGCCTCTTTTTATCCTTTGGAAGAATGGCAAAAAACAGTCTGATTAGGACTTTGAGTAAAATATACATTTCCGTTATGCGCGGAACGCCGCTGATGCTTCAGCTGGTGGTGGTTTATTTTTCTCCTTATTACGTGTTTGGAATTAAAATCAGCAACAGCTGGAGATTTACAGCGGTCATTGTGGCCTTTGTGCTTAACTATGCAGCATATTTTGCTGAAATTTACAGAAGCGGAATTGAATCCATTCCGAAAGGACAGTATGAGGCTGCCGAAGTGCTGGGATATACGAAGGTGCAGACCTTTGTGAAGATTATTCTGCCCCAGGTAATCAAGCGGATTTTACCTCCCATCACAAATGAAATGATAACACTTGTAAAAGACACCTCCCTGGCATTTGTGCTGGCGCAGGTTGAAATGTTCACTGCAGCAAAGCAGTTTGCGGCCGCGCAGGCATCTGTAATGCCCCTGATGGTAGCAGGTGTATTTTACTACATATTCAACCTGATTGTGGCTTCTCTGATGGAATTTGCGGAAAAGAAGCTGAATTATTACAGATAAGGGGGAGTATGTCATGGGAGAAAAGAGTTTACTGACCATTAATCACCTGAAAAAGAGCTTTGATGGCCAGACAATTTTAAAAGATATTTCGCTTCAGGTGAGCAGAGGAGAAGTGGTCTCCATCATTGGCCCTTCCGGTTCAGGAAAGTCCACCTTGCTTCGCTGTGCCACGATGCTTGAGACAATGGACAGCGGCGAACTGATTTATATGGGAGAAAAGGCGGCGCAGGAAGTGGAAGGAAGGTGCGTTTATGCATCCAGGACGGACTTGAGACGTATCCGCCGCTATTTCGGCCTGGTATTCCAGAACTTCAACCTGTTTCCACACTACAGCGTTTTAAAGAACATCACAGATGCACCGATGACTGTGGATAAGGTGCCGAAAAAAGAAGCTGAAAAACGGGCAATGCATCTGCTGGAACAGTTCGGTCTGGCGGATAAAAAAGATGCCTATCCGTTCCAGCTTTCGGGCGGTCAGCAGCAGCGTGTGTCCATCGCAAGGGCGCTGGCACTGCAGCCGGAAATTCTTTTCTTTGATGAGCCTACGTCCGCTCTGGACCCGGAGCTTACCGGTGAAGTGCTCAAAGTAATCAAGCAGCTGGCAAAAGAGAAAATGACGATGATTATCGTCACTCATGAAATGCAGTTTGCAAAAGAGATTTCGGATCGGGTAATTTTCCTGGAGCATGGAAATATTCTGGCTCAGGGCACTGCTGAAGAGGTGTTTTATTCTGATAATGCCCGTATCAGAGATTTTATTGGAAAATTAAACAGCTGAGCAGAGACGCACTGCAATCTTGTGTGTTGGGTCTGTCCAGATGAGAATGAAGGGAACAGTTACACAATAATGCGAAAAGAAAAGCCACAGTTTTAGAAAATCTTGCGCTGTGGCTTTCTTTAGGCTATACTACGAATGTGGCAGGAAATAACTGCAAACCACGAGAAAGGAAAAGGAACGATGAGTACAGACAGATATACAAGCCCCTTATCAGAACGGTATGCCAGCCGTGAAATGCAGTACATTTTTTCACAGGATATGAAATTTCGGACATGGAGAAAGCTTTGGATCGCTCTTGCGGAAACTGAGAAAGAGCTGGGACTGGATATTACCCAGGAACAGATTGATGAGCTTAAGAGCCATGCAGAGGATATCAATTATGATGTGGCAAAAGAGCGCGAGAAGCTGGTTCGCCATGATGTTATGAGCCATGTGTATGCTTATGGCGTACAGTGCCCCAAGGCGAAAGGAATCATTCATCTGGGCGCTACCTCCTGTTATGTTGGTGATAATACAGATATTATTGTTATGTCAGAGGCCATGAAGCTGGTTCGCAAAAAACTTGTGAATGTTATTGCAAATCTGGCAGCATTTGCTGAAAAGCAGAAGGCCCAGCCTACCCTGGCATTTACCCATTTTCAGCCTGCCCAGCCTACAACTGTCGGTAAGCGTGCAACTTTGTGGATGCAGGAATTTTATATGGACTTAAATGATCTGGATTATGTTCTGGA
Source organism: Lachnospiraceae bacterium (assembly GCA_017482485.1). Lineage (GTDB taxonomy): Bacteria > Bacillota > Clostridia > Lachnospirales > Lachnospiraceae > Gallintestinimicrobium. The sequence goes on along the minus strand of JAFUMV010000004.1, from coordinate 9,548 downwards.
TTCTCTGCGCCTTTTGGGGTCCAAGGGAACCACCGGCACTCAGGCATCCTTTTTGGAGCTGTTTGAAGGAGATCAGGAGAAGGTTGATAAAGTTGACCCCATGATTGCAAAGAAGATGGGATTTACGGGCTGCTATCCGGTTTCCGGACAGACCTATTCCCGCAAAGTGGATACCCGCGTGGTAAATGTGCTGGCCGGTATCGCAGCAAGTGCACATAAGATGTCCAATGATATTCGTCTTTTGCAGCATTTGAAAGAGGTGGAAGAGCCTTTTGAAAAGAATCAGATTGGATCCTCCGCAATGGCATATAAGAGAAACCCCATGCGCAGCGAGCGTATTGCTTCTCTTGCACGCTATGTGATGGTGGATGCCTTAAATCCGGCAATCACTTCTGCAACCCAGTGGTTTGAAAGAACGCTGGATGATTCTGCCAATAAGAGACTTTCCATTCCGGAAGGATTTCTGGCGGTGGACGGCATTCTGGATCTTTGCATGAATGTGGTGGATGGTCTGGTAGTATACCCCAAAGTTATTGAGAAGAGACTGCGCAGTGAACTGCCTTTCATGGCAACCGAGAACATCATGATGGATGCGGTAAAAGCAGGAGGGGACAGACAGGAGCTGCATGAGAGAATCCGTGAACTGTCCATGGAAGCCGGACGCCGTGTGAAGGCAGAAGGAAAGGACAATGAACTGATGTCCCTGATTGCTGCAGACGAAATGTTCGGTCTGGATGAAGAGGCACTGAATGCATCTTTAGAGCCTTCCAGATACATTGGCTGCTGTGTGCATCAGGTGGAACGCTTCTTGAGCGAAGTGATCAATCCTGTATTGGAGGAAAATAAAGAGCTTTTGGGTGTCAAAGCGGAGATTAATGTTTGATATAATTGTGGATTATGCCTCACATAAAATATATTAATTTTACTTATGTGAAAAAACTGCTATACTATATATGTGAATGCGGTGAAAACGCGGTTTCCTTTTGAAATGATATAATTGTGATTTGCGCATCCGTGTTCGCATAAATAAAAGTGAAATCGCGCATAATCTAAGATAAAAGAGGACAAAAAGATGGTAAAAGCAGTAGTTGGAGCAAACTGGGGAGACGAAGGTAAAGGTAAGATTACCGATATGATGGCAAAAGAAGCAGACATCGTAATCCGTTTTCAGGGCGGTGCCAATGCAGGACACACAATTGTGAACAATTATGGCAAATTCGCACTGCATACTCTGCCTTCCGGCGTCTTTTATGATCATGTGACAAACATCATCGGCAACGGTGTTGCGCTGAATATTCCGCTTCTGTTCAAGGAAATAAAGGAGCTGACTGACCGCAATGTGCCGGCACCTCATATCATGATTTCTGACAGAGCACAGATTGTGATGCCTTATCATATTCTGCTGGATGCCTATGAAGAGGAACGTCTTGCGGGAAAATCTTTTGGTTCCACAAAGTCCGGTATTGCACCTTTTTATTCTGATAAATTTGCCAAAATCGGCTTCCAGGTGAGCGAACTGTTTGACGAAGAACTGTTAAAAGAAAAAGTGGTTCGTGTCTGCGAAATGAAGAATGTGCTCTTTGAGCACCTGTATCATAAAGAATCCTTAAAGCCGGAAGAGGTTCTGGAAACGCTGCATGAGTACAGAGATATGGTGGCTCCTTATGTGGGCAATGTTTCTGAATTTTTATATAATGCTATTAAGGAAGGAAAGAACATTCTGCTGGAAGGTCAGCTGGGCACCATGAAAGATCCCGATCACGGTATTTATCCCATGGTTACTTCTTCCTCCACACTGGCTGCATACGGCGCAATCGGCGCAGGCCTGCCGCCTTATGAAATCAAAAAGATTTATGCGGTGACCAAGGCTTATTCCTCCGCAGTAGGTGCAGGTGCGTTCGTATCCGAGATTTTCGGGGAGGAAGCAGATGAACTCAGAAGACGCGGCGGTGACGGCGGCGAGTATGGCGCAACAACAGGACGTCCCAGAAGAATGGGCTGGTATGACTGCATGGCATCTCATTACGGCTGTCGTCTGCAGGGCGCAACCGATGTGGCGCTGACTGTTCTTGACGTGCTGGGTTACCTGGATGAAATTCCGGTCTGCATTGGCTATGAAATTGATGGCAAAGTGACTACAGAATTCCCTGTAACCTGCAAACTGGAAAAGGCAAAACCGGTATTGACTACGCTTCCCGGATGGAAATGTGAGATCCGCGGCATTCGTAAGTATGAAGAGCTGCCTGAAAACTGCCGTAAATATATTGAGTTTATTGAAGATCATATTGGATATCCGATCACTATGGTATCCAACGGACCCGGCAGAGACGATATTATTTTCAGAGAGAGTAAGCTGGCAAAATAAGACTGTCCGTTGACAGAAAGAAAACAAATCCCTTATAATAAAAGTCGTTTCATAAGACTGCATTATAAGGGATTTTTTTATGGTTGCGAATCTGGAGTATTACAAAGTATTCTATCAGGTGGTAAAGTGCGGTTCTGTGACCAAGGCGGCAGAAGTGCTTTCGTTGTCCCAGCCGGCTGTGAGTCAGAGTATCAAGCAGCTGGAAAAGATGCTGGGGGTGATTTTGTTAAACCGCACACCCAGGGGGATTGTGCCCACTGCAGAGGGCAGGCTCCTTTTTTCTTATGTGGAAAAGGGATATGAACAGTTTGAAATCGGAGAACGGCAGCTGGCAAGCCTGTGCAATCTGGAGCGCGGCGAGATCAAAATCGGTGCCTCGGATATGACGCTGCGTTTTTTTCTGCTGCCTTATCTGGAAAAATTTCATGAGAAATATCCGAATGTCAGGGTGTCTGTGACCAACGGCCCGACGCCTGCGACCATGGAGCTTTTAAGGGATGGCAAAATTGATTTCGGCGTAATTTCCGGGCCGCAGCCGGCAGAAGAGGGGATGGAAATGCTGCCGGTGCGCCAAATTGAGGATATTTTTGTGGCAGGTTACAAATATGAAAATTATTGCAGCAAAGCGCAGCCGCTATGTGTGTTGGAAGAACTGCCCCTGATTTTGCTGGAGGAAAATTCCAGCACCCGAAAAAATGTGCAGCGATTTTTGGAGAGCAGAGATGTTCATGTGACACCGGAATTTGAACTTGCCACCAGCGATATGATCGTCCAGTTTGCCCTTCGCAATCTGGGCGTGGGCTGTGTGGTACGGGATTTTGCGAAAGAAGGGCTGGAAAACGGCAGCTTAAAGGAAATTAAATTTGATGCCGCATTTCCTAAACGGGAACTTTTGGTTGTGACGGATGAGAGAAAGCTCACCAGCGTTGCTGCGGGCAGACTTTTGGAAATGTTTCGGAAAGAACGCATGTGAGGCTGCAGGCCGTTTCGGCGGAATATATTTGATGAAAAATGGAGGCAGATATGATTAAAACAGTAATTTTTGATATTGGAAATGTGCTTGTAGGTTTCGATTGGTACGACTTTTATAAAAATCAGGGATTTGACGATGCGATGGCGCAGCGTCTGGGACGGGCAACGGCACAGGATGAAGACTGGAAGGAATATGACAGAGGCTGCATGACAGATAAGGAAATTGAAGACCTTTTTGTGGAAAACGATCCGGAGATTGAAGGACAGATCAGAAGTGCGCTGAAAGATTTTCATGGCCTTCTCACCCGTTACGATTATGCCATTGACTGGATCGTGGAATTGAAGGAAAAAGGCTATCGGGTACTGGTACTTTCCAACTTCTCGGACAAGGCATTAAAAGAATGCTGGAACGTGATGGATTTTCTGCCCTATGTGGATGGAGGAATCCTTTCATTTAAATATAAGCTCATCAAACCGGATCCGGCGATTTATCATCTGATCATGGAAAAATACAGTTTGAAAGCACAGGAATGCGTATTTATCGATGATTCCCAGGCAAACGTGGAGGGTGCGATTTCAGTGGGAATGCATTCGTTCCGGTTTGAAAATCAGGCGCAGGCAAAAGCAGAGCTTAAAAAACTGGGCGTGGAGTAAAATCTGCGCTACGCTTTTTCAATTAATTTACAACGCTTATTCTTTCATGTCTTCTTTGAGCTCATTTGCCAGTTCTTTTTGCTCTTTTACCCTGGCATAGATTTGAATATAAATCCAGAGGAGGATTGGAAGGGCAATGGTAGCTACAAGACAGCCGCCGAACATGCGCTCCCATCCCGGGAAGGCGAAAACCGCGCTGATCAGGGTGGCGAGATATAAAAGGACGAGCAATGCGATACAAATAAGGGCTGCAATTTGTTTGGGGCTTTTATTTTTCATAATAAAATTCCTTTCGTGAATTCTTATATCAGCATAATTGCAGGAAGAAGATTTGTCAAATGATTCTGACACAAAATTTTCACTTGCACAAATCCGCTGGCTATACTATACTGACTCTAGCGGGTAAATACCGAAACCTGGTTATAAAGCCGCGCAAGCGGCGGAATGAATGGAGAAGAGAAAATGGCACTTTTAAAAACATGGAGAGACATGGCCTATAACCAGCAGGCAGACAGAGCGAAACTGCAGCAGTTCTGGGCAGCTTATTTCGAAAAAGAAAAACAGATTTATGCACAGCTTTTAAAGAATCCCGATGAAGTTGTTGAGGGTACCGTAAAAGAGCTGGCTGACAAATATGGCGTGAGCGTTATGACCATGACAGGTTTTCTGGATGGCATCAACGACAGCTTAAAGAATGCGAACCCCATTGAAGAGATGGAAGAAGATACTGTTGTTAATCTGGGCTTTGATAAAGAGCTTCTTTACAAGAACATGGTTGCAGCAGAAGCGGACTGGCTCTACAATCTGGAAGAGTGGAATGCCATCTACGATGAAGAGACAAAGAAGAGACTGTACAAAGAGCAGAAGAGCTCCACAACAGTTGTCAAGGCAGCCAAGATTTATCCTAATGATCCCTGTCCCTGCGGCAGCGGCAAGAAGTATAAGAAGTGCTGCGGCAAGAATAAATAAGAGATTGTTAACGGGTCGGACGAGTTCCGGCCCTTTTTTTAACTGCAAATTGTACAAAAGTTCAGTTATGCACCTGATTTTTTTATAAAAACAGTGGAAATATATATTATTTTCGCTTATAATATAGTTAACATTAAAACATGGGAATGGTTATCAGACGTTAACCGTTCCTGGGGCAACAGGGAGGAGATGCCAATATGCAATACGGACATTTTGACAATGAAAAAAGGGAGTATGTCATTGACAGAGTGGACCTGCCCACATCCTGGACCAACTATATCGGTCTGAAGAACATGTGCGCAGTTATGAATCACACAGCCGGCGGCTATATGTTTTATAAGTCTCCGGAATATCACAGAATCACAAGATTTCGTGGAAATTCGGTGCCGATGGACAGGCCCGGTCATTATGTTTATATCAGAGACAATGCGGACGGCGATTACTGGAGTATTTCCTGGCAGCCTGTGGGAAAGCCTCTGGATCAGGCAAAATATACCTGCCGTCACGGCATGTCCTACAGCGTTTATGAATGTGATTATAAGGGCTTAAAGGCCAGCCAGACTCTGGCAATTCCCATGGATGATGCGGTGGAACTGTGGGATGTGAAAATTAAGAACGAGTCGGACACGCCCAGAGACTTGAGCGTATTTTCCTACTGTGAATTTTCTTTCCATCATATTAACATTGATAACCAGAACTTCCAGATGAGCCTTTACTGCTCCGGCTCTTCCTATGAGGAAGGCATTATCGAATACGATCTTTTCTATGAAGAATTCGGATTCCAGTATTTTGCAGGCAACTTTGAACCCGACGGCTTTGACTGCTTAAGAGATACCTTCCTTGGTTCTTACCGCACAGAGTCCAATCCGATTGCCGTTGAGAAGGGTGTCTGCAGCGGTTCTTATGAGCTGGGCAACAATCACTGCGGCAGCTTACAAAAGAACATCACCATCGCTCCCGGACAGGAAGTTCGTCTCGTATTCATGCTGGGCGAAGGCAATCGCAGCGTGGGCAAGAAGATGCGTGAGAAATACAGCGATATGGCGAACGTGGACGCTGTTTATGCAGAGCTGAAAGCATACTGGGAGAATAAGTTTAACAAGCTGCAGATCAAGACGCCCAACGAAGGTATGAACACGCTGATCAATACATGGACCCTGTATCAGTCCGAAATCAACGTTATGTTCTCCAGATTTGCATCCTTTATCGAAGTGGGCGGAAGAACAGGACTGGGGTATCGTGATACCGCGCAGGATGCGATGTGTGTTCCGCATTCCAACCCTGCAAAATGTAAGCAGAGAATCGAAGAACTGCTCCGCGGCCTGGTTTCTCAGGGCTATGGCCTGCACCTGTTCCAGCCGGAGTGGTTTTTGCCCGATAATGAAGTTAAGCCCTTCAAGTCTCCTACGGTGGTTCCCACACCCAGCAGAGATGATATGGTTCATGGACTGAAAGACGCATGTTCCGATGACGCTCTGTGGCTGATCGCTTCCATCGTGGAATATATCAAAGAAACCGGCGAATATGACTTCGTAGACCAGGTATATACATATGCGGACGGCGGCGAAGGCACCGTTTATGAACATATGCAGAAGATTCTGGATTTCTCCACCAGAATGGTGGGCGCTACCGGCGTCTGCAAGGGACTGCGCGCTGACTGGAACGACTGCTTAAATCTGGGCGGCGGTGAAAGCGCGATGGTTTCCTTTCTGCACTACTGGGCGCTGGGCTACTTCATTGAGCTTGCTGAGTATCTGGGAAGAACGGAAGATGTGGAAAAATATAAAGCTGTTGCGGCAAATGTAAAAGAAGTCTGTGACAGAGAGCTTTGGGACGGCGAATGGTATATCCGCGGTATCACAAAGAACGGCAAGAAGATCGGCACCCAGCAGGATAAAGAGGGAAAGGTTCACTTGGAGTCCAACTCCTGGGCAGTGCTTTCCGGCGCTGCTGATCCTGAAAAAGGCAAAAAGGCCATGGACAGCGTGGACAAGTATCTCTATACTCCTTACGGCATCATGTTAAATGCTCCTTCCTTCACCGTACCGGATGATGATATCGGTTTTGTAACCAGAGTATATCCGGGCTTAAAAGAGAACGGATCCATTTTCTCTCATCCCAATCCCTGGGCATGGGCAGCAGAGTGTGTTCTGGGAAGAGGCGACCGCGCGATGAAGTTCTACGATGCGCTTTGCCCTTACTGGCAGAATGACAAGATTGAAATCCGTCAGGCTGAGCCTTATTCCTACTGTCAGTTCATTTCCGGTGTGGACCATTCGAGATACGGCTGGGCACATCATCCCTTCATGACAGGTTCCGGCGGATGGTCTTACTTCTCTGCAACCAGATATATGCTGGGTATCAGACCGCAGTTTGACAGTCTTGTGATCGATCCCTGCATACCCGCTGACTGGAAGGAATTCTCCGCAATCAGACAGTGGAGAGGTGCGGATTTCGATATTGAAGTGATAAATCCGGATGGCGTGATGAAGGGCGTAAAAGAGATCTATCTGGACGGCGAACTGGTTGAAAAGATCCCTGTACAGCCTGCAGGCAGCAAACATGCTGTGAAAGTGGTAATGGGATAAAATATCGATAATGGGGGTAAATCAGTATGATTAAATTTGGTACCGGTGGCTGGAGAGCCATCATTGGTGATGAATTTACAAAAGCAAATATTCAGCTTCTGGTAAAAGCGCTCTGTGTGAAGATGAAGCGCGAAGGAGTGGCTGATAAAGGGGTCGTGATCGGTTATGACAGGCGTTTCCTTGCAAAGGAAGCGATGCAGTGGGCAGGACAGGTCCTGGCAGCAGAAGGCATTGTAGCCAGACTGGTGAACAAATCCTCACCGACTCCGCTGGTTATGTTTTATGTTATGAAGCATGAGCTTCCTTACGGCATGATGGTTACTGCAAGCCATAACCCTTCCCTTTATAACGGCATTAAAGTGTTCACCGCTGGGGGACGTGATGCGGAAGAATCTCAGACAAAAGAGATTGAGGAGATTATGGCATCGCTGTCTTCAGAAGATGTGAAGGAGATGAATTATGATGATGCAAAAGCAGCAGGGCTGATTCAGGAGGTTTATCCGCTGAATGAGTATCTGGACAACATCATCGCTGCCGTAGACATGGATGCAATTCGCAATGCACACCTGCGCATCTGCCTGGACCCTCTGTACGGCGTGAGCGAACCTTCCTTAAAGACGATTCTGCTGACCGCAAGATGTGAAGTGGATACCATCCATGCAAATCATGATACGCTGTTTGGCCGTAAACTTCCTGCTCCCAATGCGGACACCCTGCGCCCGCTGCAGAACATGGTTCAGGATACCGGCAGTGATTTGGGTATTGCAACAGACGGTGATGCGGACCGTCTCGGCATAATCGATGATACGGGACGTTTCCTGCATCCAAATGATATTCTGGTGCTTTTGTACTATTATCTTGTAAAGTACAAAGGCTGGAAGGGGCCTGTTGTCCGCAATATCTGCACCACCCATACGCTTGACAAGCTGGCTGAGAAATTCGGTGAGAAGTGCTATGAAGTGCCTGTAGGATTTAAGCACATTTCTGCCAAGATGGATGAGGTGGATGCTGTAATCGGCGGTGAGTCTTCCGGCGGTCTGACCGTTCGAGGCCACATTAAGGGCAAAGACGGCGTTTACGCTGCATCTTTGCTGGTGGAAATGGTAGCGGTTACCGGCAAGAAGCTGTCTGAGATTTATCACGATATCGAAGAAGAGTGCGGTTCCATTTTTATGGAAGAAAGGGATTATCGCTTTACCCAGGAGAAGAAGGAAGAAGTGTTAAACACCCTGATGGTGGAAAAGAAGGTTCCTGAAATGCCTTTCGAGGTAGATCATGTTTCTTATATGGATGGATGTAAAGTTTACTTTAAGAACGGCGGCTGGGTAGTTGCAAGATTTTCCGGAACAGAACCGTTAATTCGTATTTTCTGTGAAATGCCCACAGCAGAGGAAGCGAAGAAAGTGAGCGAGCTGTATGAAGAATTCCTGGATTTAAAATAAATTTTTCTTTACAAACAGGAATTTTTGGATTAAGATAGCACTATGAAAATACTGCTAACACTTTGATGAGACGAGTAAGATTTCTTGACGTGACAGAGAAAGGTGCCTGCATAAGCATACATGCAGTGCTGGAAGCACCTGACAGAGAGTTTTCTGAAGACCAGCTCTGAGCGGCCCCAATCCGGCCCGGTGATTCCGTTATCATCCAAAACGAGAGGCTCCTGTATTTTGCAGGATTACAGCAAAATGTGATTGATATCAGGAGCAAGCTGGGTGGAACCACGTGAATAAGCGTCCCGGACATTACGAAAATGTAATGCCCGGGATTTTTTTATGCAATAGGAAAGTCCTTTGAACTTCCTATTGCATATAAAAGCCGCTCCGCGAAGGATGCGTACTCGCGCGCGGCGAAATATGTCGCTTATGCGACCGCGCTCGACGCCAAGTGCGCGTAAAACGCACACTATTTTCAGCTCATCAATCAAAAGGGGGCAGATCATGAAAGAACGACTGAATGAGCTGTAACCTCAAAACAGGAGAAATTTAAGGAGAGAATAG
>JAFUMV010000102.1 GCA_017482485.1 Lachnospiraceae bacterium | reverse complement strand
TTTAGGTTACTTTATCCACTCGCTTAGCACCTTGTATTACTACAACGCACCGAGTTTAGCTACACGGCTCACTGGCGATTACCGTGACCGGACTTGCACCGGCAAGTGCAGTCCAGCTTTGCTGGACACACGCATAAAAAATAGGTTGTACCAGCACTGGTACAACCTATGACTTGTCTTGTCCTTTTATGCCCTTTATTTTAACAGCATCCGAATCAGCTTTCTTTTCCACTCTGCATAAGGCTGGTAACGGACTTCCAGATCCAGCAGATTGGATTTTTTCAGCACGCTTTTCTCATGGCTGAAAGTCTCAAAGCTTTTCTTTCCATGATAAGATCCCATACCGCTGTCGCCCACTCCCCCGAAAGGAAGAGTCGGTACCGTCAGATGCATGATGGTATCATTGACACAGCCGCCGCCAAAGGAAACTCCTTTGACAAACATTTCTTCCGTTTTTTTATCCTTTGTAAAAATATAGCACGCCAGCGGCTTTGGACGCGCCCGGACAAAGCTTTTGGCTTCTTCCATACTTTCTACAGTCACCACCGGCAGGACAGGCCCGAAGATCTCTTCCTGCATTACGCTGTCGTACGGCATCACATAATCCAGAATCGTGGGTTCAATCTGGAGACTTTCTTCCTTCGTTCTGCCTCCATAGACCAGCTTTCCGGATTTTGTCAATTCCTTAAGACGTCTGAAATGCTTTTCGTTCACTATTTTTCCATAGTCCGGATTGGCAAATACATCCTCGCCATACATCTTTTTTGTCCAGAAAATTAATTCCTTCAGAAGCGCATCCTTGATGCTGCGCTGCGCCAGAATATAATCCGGTGCCACGCAGGTCTGTCCGCAATTGATAAACTTCCCGAAGACAATCCGCTTTGCCGCCAGCGAAATATCTGCTGTTTCGTCCACAATACAGGGACTCTTCCCTCCAAGTTCCAGCGTGACCGGGGTAAGATGTGCAGAAGCTTTTTCCATTACCTGTTTTCCCACGGCCACACTGCCTGTAAAGAAAATATAGTCGAACTTCTGCTCCAGAAGAAGCTGGTTTTCTTTTCTTCCACCCTCAATCACCGCTACATATTTTGCCGGAAACGTCTCTTTTACCAGCTTTGCAATAACAGCCGAGGTTGCCGGTGAATAGGCGGAAGGCTTTACCACACAGCAGTTACCTGCTGCCAGCGCACCCGCCAGCGGCTCCATCGTCAGCATGAAAGGATAATTCCAGGGGGACATGATCAGTACAATCCCATATGGTTCCGGCACCAGATATCCCTGCGCCGGAAAATTTACCAAACCTCCAGATACCTTTTTGGGGCTGCTTCTGCGCTCCAGATGTTTTATCTGATCGCTGATTTCAGACAGAGCAAGTCCTACCTCGCACATGAAACCTTCTGTTTCGGATTTTCCAAGATCAGCTTTGAGCGCTTCACAGATTTCTTTTTTATGTCGCTTGATGGCGCTGTGCAGACGGCGCAGTGCAGCTTTTCGAAATGGAATTTCCTGCAAAATTCCAGTTTCGAAAAATTCGCGCTGATGCTGCAAAATAAGTTCTGTCTTCTTTTCTGATTCCATAAAAATTCAGCCTTTGAGTTTCTCCCAGAAATCAAAGCAGTCAAAGGTTGCGAAATAGTCCTTCGGCTCCTCTTTTCTGCGAATCATTTTTACGCTGCCATCCTCCTGCAAAAGCAGTTCGGCACTGCGCAGCTTCCCGTTATAGTTATAGCCCATGGAAAATCCATGTGCACCGGTATCATGAATGAAAAGATAATCTCCTTTTTCAATTTCCGGCAATGCCCGATCAATGGCGAACTTATCGTTGTTCTCGCAAAGGGAACCGGTCACGTCATATATATGATCACAGGGCGCATCTTCTTTGCCCAAAACCGTGATGTGATGATATGCACCATAAATCGCAGGGCGCATAAGGTTTGCCGCACAGGCATCCACACCGATATATTCCTTATAAGTATGCTTCTCATGCACAGCCTGAGTCACCAGAGCACCATAAGGTCCCATCATAAAACGGCCCATCTCGGTATAAATTGCCACATCCCCCATACCGGCAGGAACTAAAATCTCATCATAAACTTTGTGCACGCCTTCACCGATTGCAAGAATGTCATTGCCCTCCTGTTCCGGACGATAAGGGATGCCGACACCGCCTGAAAGATTGATGAATGCCACATCAGCACCGGTCTCTTTTTCCAGCTGCACGGCCAGTTCAAACAGCTGCTTTGCCAGCTGCGGATAATACTCATTTGTCACGGTATTGCTTGCGAGAAAAGCATGAATGCCAAAATGTTTTACGCCTTTTTCCTTCATGATACGGAAAGCCTCAAAAATCTGCTTCGTAGTCATACCGTACTTGGCATCTCCGGGATTATCCATAATACCGTTGCTTAAGGTGAATACACCACCCGGATTATACCGGCAGCTCATGGTTTCAGGCAGCTTGCCCAGGATTTGTTCCACGTAATCAATATGGGTGATGTCATCCAGATTGATGATGCCGCCCAGCTTGCCCGCCAGCTCGTAATCTTCTGCCGGCGTGTCATTGGAAGAAAACATGATATCATGTCCGACCACACCAATCGCTTCACACAGCATCAGCTCTGTTTTGGAGGAACAGTCACAGCCACAGCCGTATTCTCTCAATATATTAATCAAAAACGGATTGGGGGTTGCCTTCACCGCAAAATACTCCTTAAATCCGGGATTCCAGGAAAAAGCTTCCTTCACTTTCGCCGCATTCTCACGAATTCCCTTTTCATCATATAAATGAAAAGGAGTGGGATACTGTTTTACAATTTCTTCGATCTGTTCTTTTGTTACAAACGCTCTCTTGTTCATTGTCTGCTCCTTGTAAGTTCTATGAGTTTTATTTCATTGCGCAGCGCTTCCTTGAAAACACTGACAAAATTCTTCTGTCCGGTATACAAACAGGTATCAGATGCACATTTCCCTGCATCTCCTGTCAAAACATAGGCGGAATCCACAATCAGACGCAGCTGATTTTCTTCCCGCTCTTTCCGGTAAAAAATCGCACCGTCCAGTTTCGGATCTTCATCGGTAAGCAGCACCACTTTCTTACCATCCAAAAGCAGTACTGTCAACTGCTGCCGAAAACCTTCTATGACCTCGATCGCTGCGGACAGGTACACTCTCTGCTTCGTTTCCTTTAACATATTCGCCGCTTTGTCATGTATATTATTCGGTCCCGTAACCGTGAAATAACCGTCACAATTTTCCTGCGGCCGCAGCAGATTCCCTGTAAGATATATCTTATCTTCTTCCATTCTCCGGATTTTATTAGCGCAGAATTCTTCCACATCCACCGCAATATACTTGCTCGCAGTATCCTCTCTCCGATAAACGGCGCCCTTTTCCGTCAGGCCTGACAGCCCATTATAGACGTTTGATCTGGAAATTCCTGTGAGCTTGGAAGCCTCATACCCGGTCATCTCGCCATTTTGATAGAGGCATAGATAAATGGCAGCCTCCTGCCTGGTCAGCCCAAATCCAGCAAGCTTCTCCAAAAGATTTCCTTCTTCCATAGCGCCTCCGCAAATAGTAGTTCTTTTCAGAACTACTATAATCTTTTTCAGGAACGCTGTCAACAATTTTTACCCAAAATCAAAAAGTAATTATCCGGTCTTTTCCTGCCTGAATTTTCAGCAAAAAAAGCCGGATAACTTCTGATTTATTTTCTTATATTTTCAATCTGCCAGTCAATAGGCGTCAGTCCGTTCGCTTCCAAAAACGCATTTGTCTGGCTGAAATGCTTACACCCGAAAAAGCCGCGATAAGCAGATAATGGGCTGGGGTGAGGCGCCTTTAAGATCAGATGTCGGGGATTGTTCAGCATATTGGCTTTCATCTGTGCAGGTCTGCCCCATAGCAAAAATACAATCGGCCGATCCTGAGCATTGACCGCTTCGATCACCGCATCTGTAAATCTCTCCCAACCTTTTCCCTGATGAGAATTAGCCTGATGCGCCCTCACAGTAAGAACTGTGTTTAACATCAAAACGCCCTGATCCGCCCATTTTTTCAGATATCCATTGTCCGGTATATAGCAGCCCAGGTCATCGTGAAGCTCCTGATAAATATTCACCAAAGATGGAGGAATTTCCTGATCCGGCTGAACGGAAAAGCAAAGTCCGTGAGCCTGCCGTTCATTATGATAAGGATCCTGTCCAAGAATTACCACTTTCACTTCTTTTAGCGGCGTGAAATGAAAAGCATTGAAAATATCTTCCGAGGGCGGATAAATTACTCTTGTGGCATATTCTTCTTTTACAAATTGAAATAATTGTGCATAATAAGGCTTCCTGAATTCTTCTTTCAATGCAGGAAGCCAGTCGTTGCTGATCATCGCCATAGCGTTTCTCCCAAATTAACTGTACTGGTCAATTTATATTATCATTCTGTTAAATGCGCACCGCCACGCCCTTTTCTTTTAAATACTGCTTCACCTGCATAATTTCCAGCTCTTTATAATGAAAAAGCGATGCTGCCAGCGCAGCTTCCGCATGTCCCTTTGTCAGTGCTTCATAGAAGTGTTCCATGGTTCCTGCTCCGCCGGAAGCGATAACAGGAATGTTCACTGCAGATGCAATGGCATTTGTGAGTTCGATATCATAACCGGCCTTTGTCCCGTCACAATCCATACTGGTCAACAGAATTTCTCCTGCTCCCAGCTCTTCTACCTTAGCAGCCCATTCCAGCGCATCAATGCCCACATCAATACGACCGCCGTTTTTGTAGATATTCCAGCCGCTTCCATCCGCCCTTCTTTTGGCGTCAATAGCTACCACTACGCACTGACTGCCGAATTTATCCGCAGCATCGCTGATCAGACGCGGTGTATTAATGGCGGAAGAATTGATAGAAATCTTATCTGCACCCTCACGAAGAAGGGCCCGAAAATCTTCTACCGTCCTGATGCCGCCTCCCACAGTGAAAGGAATAAACACCTTTTCTGCTACCCGACGCACCATGTCCACCACCGTATTTCTGGCATCTGAAGATGCGGTTATATCCAGAAAAACAAGCTCATCCGCGCCGGCCTTATCATAGGCCGCCGCAATTTCCACCGGATCCCCGGCGTCTCTTAAATTGACGAAATTTACGCCTTTTACAACTCTGCCGGCATGTACATCCAGACAGGGAATAATTCTCTTTGTATGCATAACGACTTCCTCCAGTTTCTCATGACGTGGGAGTATGTATCATTGCTGTTGTCCGCAGGGGGAAACAGCAGTTCATTATCTTCCTATGGAAACAAAATTTTTCAGAATCTGCAAACCGACCTCTGAACTCTTTTCCGGATGGAACTGACAGGCAAATACATTTCCTTTTTCCACAGAAGCATCAATTGCAACTCCGTAATGCGTTCTTGCCGTAACAATATCCTCTTCCGCTTTTAAATAGTAGGAATGTACAAAGTATACATAAGACTCCTCCGGCAAGTCGGCAAACAAACGTCCCTCTTTGGGAAATTCCAGAGAATTCCAGCCAATATGGGGGATCTTTAAGGCTGTGCCATCCACATCCGTTCCATCGGGGATGCGCACAATTTTACCCTTCAAAATTCCAAGACCTTCCACCCCGGGGCTCTCCTGGCTGGATTCAAACAAAAGCTGTAATCCGAGACAGATTCCTAAAAAAGGCGTCCCCTTTTCTACAACTCTTTTAATAACATCTACAAGCCCATATTCCTTCAGCTTATCCATCGCATCTCCAAATGCGCCAACGCCGGGCAGTATCACCTTTTCGGCCTGCATCAAAACATCTGCATCTCTGGTGAGCACAACCTCTTCCCCCAAAAGCAACAGTGCCTTTTCCACGCTTTTTATATTTCCTGCATCGTAATCAATAATTGCAATCATACATCCTCACAATCTGCATGTCCTGTGCTGTCATGCTTCTTCATCCAAAAAGTCTACCGGATTTTTCGCAATAGCCGTTCCCTTATCTTTCAGTTCCTCTGTCAGCTGATACAGCCTGGAATGGACTCGGAAAAAGTTTGCTTTATTATTGAAATATCCCACTTTTTCAAAAGGAAAGCGGATAATCTGAGGAAACTGCATTCCAACTCCCAGCTCCAAAATGCAAAGCTTTCTGTTTACGGTTCCCTGCAGCCACTTCGTATAAAGTTGCCACTGCGGCAGATATCCCTCTTCTTTATAATCCGGGGAACCAATTTGATTAAACCATAAAGGTTTTGTACATTCGGCACACACCGGAAAGTCAATCGCATTGAGATCTGCATTGCAGTTATCGATACTCTCCAAAAGCGCATTCATCACTTTTTCATCCGTTACAAGAAGCTCCTGATCTGTCACACACTCTTTCCCACACTGCATGGCACGAAATCCGCCGCAGGGTGTCACGATCCTTTCCGGATCCAATTTCGACTGATAAATCAGATCATCGGTGCACAAGGATACAATAAAATAGTTCTTCCCTTCCAAAAGCTCTGCCAGCTTCTCATATGCCCGTAGGATTCTCTCATCCGGATGTCGTCTGCAATAATGAAAATGCAGATATTGCTTTAACAGCTCTGCATTTTCTTCCTTTTCAATCTGTTCAAGCAACGGTATATAAAAGCCGTCGCTTTCCATTTTGTCAAAATGCTGTGCAAATTCTGTGCCGATTCCAACCAGCACCAGCTGCGCATCATCAATAGATTCTTTCATTTTTGCCTGCATGCCTGTCACTCTTTTCCATGTCATTTGTCTAATTTCGCTCATCTTTGGACCGCCTACGTTTTCCTTCGCAAACGCTCCATTTTTCGTGAAGCAGCAAAAATAAACGCCTTATTTTTTTATTATACCAAACTTTATCACACGAAACAACTGAAAAGTACCTGTCCTTTGACAGCGCACCGTTTTATGTTACTGTTCTCTTGTGGTAGAGTAGGCGGATGAAATTTTCATCCGCCCCTCATCAAACCGTGCATGAGGTTCTCCCTCACACGGCTTTCCGACATTCTTCTTTCTACAGCATTACGTCATGCTCTAGCCATTTTCCTCAAAC
>JAFUMV010000101.1 GCA_017482485.1 Lachnospiraceae bacterium | reverse complement strand
TTTTATGCACTTTTTGATTTATGAGAATTATCTTCTAAGATTATTTTACACAGAAAAATAAACCGTGTCTTTGTATGATTCTGTGCAGTAATTTGTATATTTTTGACTTTTTCATTTGTTGTTCGCGCCCAGCCTTTTTAAGGATCCAATTCTTAAATTTTCCAACATTCCTTGCAAAAAAATCTCTGCACAATTATACTGGAGGTAATGAAATTCATAAGATATCAGGGAGGATTCACATGGGATTACGATTCAGAAAGAGTTTTAAAATTGCTCCCGGCGTTAAAGTTAACTTAAACAAGAAAAGCGCCGGTGTTACCATCGGCACGAAAGGTGCCCACTATACAATCAATACATCCGGCAAGCGCACCGCCAGTGTGGGCATTCCCGGAACCGGACTTTCCTATTCTACCAGCTCCGGCGGCGGAAAGAAGGGTGCCAAAAAGAAAAAGGACACCTCACCCAAGGCAACATTCAACAAAGTGCTGGGGATTATCATCGCCGTGGTTGCCATTGTATGCACGCTGAACGCCGTCAAAGGTTCCCTGGAAGAAAAGGCCGCTCAAAGCGCATCCTCTGCGCAGACGGTTTCCGCCGTCCAATCCGACACAGCGACCGCAGATTCTGGCGCCGATGCTGCTGCAGCGGTTTCAGATACCGTTCAGGCAGCTGCATCAGGTTCTTCCTCTGACGCCGCTGCCCAAAGCGCTGCTGCTTCCGATACAAAGGTCTGGATTTCTGCATCCGGATCCAAATATCACACCAAATCTGACTGCAGCGGCATGGAGAACGCCACGGAAATCACCCTGCAGGAAGCTTTGGATATGGGGAAGGAAGCCTGCAAGCGCTGCGACTAGCCAAAATCGTGGGCATTTTCCCCGCACTCCGGGCTGAGTGCGGTAGCGTAAGCGACGATTTCGCCGCATGCGCGTACCCATATTTGTACTTTTTTATACAACAGAAAACGGCTGTCATCCTGCAAGTGTCGGAAGGATGATAGCCGTTTTGGTTTATTTTTCCGTTTTCACATTCAGCCCTTCAAGGCTGCTCTCAATCACGATATTTCCATTTGTATCCGAACGATACACAGCTACGCCCTGGTCTTTTAATCTCCTCAGTACTTTATCGGAGGGCGCATAAGCTTCTCCATCCCCATCGATTCCGCAGGGAATCACCGCAATCTGCGGCTTTACAGCAAAAAGCAGATCTTCTGATGTGGAACTGCTGCTGCCATGATGGGCCGCCATCAGCACATCGCAGGAAAGATCATAAGATCCGGCAAGCAGGCTTTCTTCCGCCTTTTCTTCTCCATCCCCGTAAAAAAGGAAACGATGGATGCCATCCGTCAGAATCAGGCCTATGGAACAGTCATTCAGATTTTCTGCTGCAGTGAGGGCAGAATCATCATTAAGCAGGATGGTAAAGGAAGCGTTTCCCAGGAAATAGACTTCTCCTTCCGACGGTCTTGTGATCAGAAGATCTTTTGCTTCCATGGCATCCAGGACATAAGAAAAGATTCTGGTTCCCACCTCTTCCCTTTCAAAATCTCCCATGATAACCTCATTTACCGAAAAGCGATTTACGATTTCCGGTACAGACCGTATGTGGTCGCTGTGCGGATGGGTAATCAGCAGATAATCCAGCGTTTCCACGCCCAGCTGCCTTAAATATTCCACTGTTTTCTGCGTGTGGGCATCATCATTGCTGCCTGCATCAATCAGCATAAAATGGCCGTCCCCAGACTCCACCAGAACACAGTTGCACTTTTCCACGTCCAGATAATGTACCGTAAGACCCGACGCCTGATCGCCTGCTGCAGCATCCGCTGCAGGTTCCATATCTGCCCGGAATATGCCTTCACTTTTTTCAAAAGGCAACACACTTTCCTTAGGTATTACGCTGTCATCACCCGGATGTTGACCATAAATCAGACCGATCAGCAGCAGAAGAGCAAACAGCACCCGTTGAAACAATTTACGTCTCTTCATACGCCCACAAACAAAAGCTGCAGGAAGTCATATGCACATTTGCGCCAGACATTCCAGTCATGGCCGCCTTCGTAAACCCGACGCACATGCTGAATATGGAGATCCCCGCAGAGCTGATCCTCGTCTGCAAAAAAACGGAAAAAAACATCCTGTTTTCCCATCGCCCGAAACAGCAGATGATTTTGTTCATTAAATTCAGAGCTGTCTTTTTGCAAAGCTTCCAGGTGCTCCTGTTCCGCGTCCTCGCTGCCGATGAAATTTTTCATGAATCCTGAAAACAGACCGATCCAGCCAAACAGCTCTGTATGGGGAAAGGCTGTCATGGAAGCCTGCACAGAACCCATGGACAGACCTGCGATGGCGCGGTGATCCCGGTCTGCGACAATCCGGTATTTTCCTTCCACAAAAGGCATCATGTCCTCCAGCAGAAACGGTGCAAATTTCCCGGAAACCAGCCGTTCCTGTTCTCCGTCCCCTTCCCGCAGCATGCCGTCCGTCATAACGATGACCATGGGACGCACTTTGCCCTCTGCAAGAAGATTATCCATCATATTGTGAATCCTGCCCTGCCAGATCCATCCTGTTTCATTTTCCCCAAAACCATGCTGCAGGTACAAAACCGGGTAGGATTCAGAGCTGCTTTCATAACCGGGTGGTGTGTAAACCAGGCAGGTCACATTTTTTTGAATGACCGCTGAATAAAAATATTCATGTCGGATCGTTCCGTGCGGAACCTGACGCATCCTGACGCTTTCCTCCGCAGGACCGATCTCCAGATAATTGTGCGGACAGCAATTGCCGTAACCGATGGGCAGCCAGGGACTCAACATTTCTATCCCATCCACCGTAAGTGTCACATAATAAAATCCGGGCTCCTTATCAAGGGTCAGCTCCCAGATATTGCGCTCCATCTCCAGAAACATCAGCTTGTCCTGCTGAATGGCAAGTTCCACGTTGCAGGCATTTTTCAGCCATAATCTCAGGTAGGGCTTGCCGTTTTCCCGGTAAAAAAGCCCCTGCCGCGGCACATTCTCCGACACGCCCATCAGCTGAAAATTCCGGGGTCTGAAAAACCCAAGCGCCTGATCGCAGGGCTGCTGCACAGCATTCGAACCGCAGCCTTGCGCTGACTCAGAATCTCCTGCTTCTACGGTCAGCCCTTCTGTTTCCTTTTCCGCATCTTTTAACACCCGCATCAGGCGATCGGCATATCCGCCCGTCTTTTCATTATAAACTTTGATACCTTCCACCAGAATCTGACGCTTTTCCCGGGAGGAAGTCAGCAGATCATACAGCGCATCCAGATTCTCTCCGTAACAATCCGGCAGGCTCAGTTTTTCTTTTAAATATTTATGTAATTCTTTTCTCGTCTCAAGCAAAGACAGATTCAGACGAATCATATTTCCTCACATTCTGCTGAAGCATTTCATTCGTACAGCTGTTCAAAGGACTCATAATGGTCCTCCGTATAAAATATCAGACCGTCATCGGAATAAATAATTCGCTTTCCGTTCCGATAACCACCCTCGTAATCAATATCGCATTCAAAATAGTCTCTTCCTTCTTCTTCAGGCAAAAGACCTTCATAGTTGCCGAAATAATCCCCGCCGATGCTCTTTCCCGGCGCCACATCCCACAAGTTTCCTTCGGAAGACTCCCAGCCCAGGCTGCGGGCTTCCTTTTTGGTGATGTAATTGTCCGGAAGATGCTCATAGAGATGAATGTACAGCGCCACCTCTTCTTTTTCCGTATAGGTGCCGTCTTCCGTGACCTTTATTGCCTTTGAAAGATCAGCCAGGAATTCCGTTTCCTCATAGGAGCCCTCTAGCGAATCCTCTTCCTCATCTGTAAGAACCCTGTCCAGGTTTTCGAATTCCTTTTCCGGCGTCTCTTCTTTGTATTCCGCCGCTTTCTTAACGCCTTCTGCCTCAAAATCCCCGTCCTCTGCCAGGATTTCTTCCGCCCGGATACTCTCCTGTTCCAGCGCCTCAAGCACTTCATATGCTGCCGGCGCGCAGGCGATCTGCAGCGTCACAAAAAACAGGGCCAGTGCTCCAAAAAGCTTGTTTCTAATCTTCATTGGCTTTCCTCTTTCTTTAACTGACTAATCACTTTTCTGATTTTTCCTCTGATTCTCTGCAGCGCATTATCCGTGCTCTTTTCATCTCTTCCCAGGACTTTTGCAATCTGCACATACCCCATCCCGGTCAGGTGCAGATCAAATACCTGCTTTTCAAAAGAACTCAGCTCCCGTTCGATGGCCTGCTCCAGAAGCTCCGCTCTCTCCTTATCAATGATGAGTTCCTCCGGGTTTCTTTCCCAGAAATCAGTTCCCACATATTTTGTACTCTTTTCCGCCTGCTCCGCTTCCGGATTACCGGGACTGATGGAAACATAGCTGTTTAAGGGAGCATGCTTTTTTCGATTGGAGGCCTGCACCGCTGAGTACATCTGTCTGGAAACGCACAGATCCGCAAAGGTATAAAAACTGGCATCCCTGCCGGCATCATAATCCCTTACAGCTTTAAAAAGGCCAATCATGCCTTCCTGAATCAGATCCTCACTGTCCGCTCCCAGAAGATACATGGATTTGGCCTTATTGCGCACGAACCCTTTGTACTTTTCCATAATAAAATCAATGATCCGGTTATCCCCATCCCGCAAAAGCAGGATGAGTTCCTCGTCACTGTATGTTTCATATCGGTTCATACTTTATATCCTTTCACAAAGCTTTGCTGCCGACTGTATAGCTGCCGGCCTCAGGCGGCCGAAGATACAAACGCTTCTCTTTACTGCAGCCGCTGCCGCACAATTTCATAGGCCAGCACGCCTGCGGCCACGGAGGCATTCAGAGAATCAATGTTGCCCTTCATCGGAATGGATGCGATCATATCGCACTTTTCACGGACAAGACGGCCCACGCCCTCACCTTCATTGCCGATCACCAGACCGATAGGGCCTTTCAGGTTCAGGTCGTACATTCTGGTGCCGCCCATGTCTGCACAGACAAACCAGATTCCCTCTTTTTTCAGTTCTTCGATGGTTTTGGCAATATTGGTGACCCGTGCCACAGGGGTAAAATTCAACGCCCCTGCAGAGGTTCTTGCCACCACTGCAGTCAGGCCTGCCGCCCTGTTTTTGGGGACGATCACACCATGAGCGCCTGCCAGATTAGCGGTACGGATGATAGCCCCCAGATTATGAGGGTCTTCAATATTATCGAGCACAAAAATAAAAGGCGCTTCTCCTTTTTCTCTTGCCGCTTCCAGAATATCCTCCACCTCTGCATACTCATAGGCTGCCGCATAGGCAATAACGCCCTGATGCTTTCCGGTCTCGGAAAACTGATCCAGTCTCTCTTTTGTCACAAACTTCACC
Organism: Lachnospiraceae bacterium; assembly: GCA_017482485.1. Classification (GTDB taxonomy): domain Bacteria; phylum Bacillota; class Clostridia; order Lachnospirales; family Lachnospiraceae; genus Gallintestinimicrobium. The sequence continues at coordinate 14,459 of JAFUMV010000101.1, read as the reverse complement.
GGTGTGTCATGCTTTTTGGCTTCCCGTTTAATGGTCATAATGGGGCCATCCTGACATCCGTCCTGAATAAACAGCTTATCGATGGGTTTCCCCGACCGGTAAGCCTCTATGACCGCGTTGCGGCCCTCTATTGTAAATTCTTCGTATCGCATACTTCTCCTTACAGCTTTTCCCAGGCAGCCAGCCGCTGGTTTGCATGCTGCATTTTTTTGTTTTACAGATCTGTTTGAGTCAGCTCAAAGCTTCTTTTTACCAGATATAATAGCCTTTCTGTCTGGTCCGACAGATATAAAAAGCCGTACAGCGCTTCCAGCCCTGTGGCTTTACGGTAGTCCGCAATGGAGGCGTTCTTTGCACTGGTGTGGGAATGCGCATTGCGTCCCCTTTTATACACCGCCTGCTCCTGCTGCGTCAGCTCCTCAAACAAAGCATCCGCCTGCTTTGCCTGGGACTGTGCCTTCACCACCTGACTCTTTTTTTTGTGCAGCGTATTGGGCGCTGCGTTGGCCCGCTCCACCACCAGGGTCCGGACGATCAGGTCATAAACGCAGTCTCCCACGAAAGCCAGCGTCAGCGGGGAATACGTTTTCACATCCACGCTGCCGCAGGCAAATTCCTTTCTGATGGCATTCAGAAAGCTTAAGCTCTCTTCCATTTTACGCCCTCACGGGTATCTTCCAGAATGATACCTTTTTTAAGCAGTTCATTGCGGATTTCATCGGCTCTTGCGAAATTCTTCGCCTTTCTGGCAGCCTGTCTCTCCGCAATAAGCGCTTCGATATCGCTGTCCAAAAGCTCCTGCTTTGCTTCCACGATCAGGCCGCAGATGTCGGAAAGCAGAAGGATTTCATCCAGCAGAATCTGCAGATATGCCCTGGTATTGCCCGCTGCCGCATTGGTATTGATAAATTTAACCAGTTCAAAAATTACGGAAAGAGCATCGGCTGTATTAAAGTCATCATCCATGGCTTCATCAAATTTCGCCACATAAGACTTTGCTTCTTCTGCAAGCGCTTTCTCTGTTTCTGTCATTTCTCCGTCTGCTGCGCTGCCGATCAAAAACTGAAGATTAGAGACAGCAGTACGAATGCGTTCAAGGCCGTTCTTTGCAGCCTCCATCAGGTCCGCGCTGAAGTTTAAGGGACTTCTGTAATGTGCGGAAAGCATGAAGAAACGCAGCACCATGGGATCATATTTTCCCACAATATCACGCACGGTGAAGAAATTGCCTGCGGATTTGCTCATTTTCCGGTTATCAATATTTAAAAATGCGTTATGCATCCAGTAATGTGCGAAGGTCTTGCCGTTTGCAGCTTCGGACTGGGCGATCTCATTTTCATGATGCGGGAATACCAGATCCTCACCGCCTGCGTGAATGTCGATTTCATCACCCAGATATTTTTTGCTCATCACGGAGCACTCAATGTGCCAGCCGGGACGGCCGTTGCACCAGGGAGATTCCCAGAAGGGTTCCCCGTCCTTTTTGGGCTTCCAGAGCACGAAGTCAAAAGCATCTTCCTTCTGATCCTCACCGGAAACCAGCAAAGAACGCTTGCCGCCTTCCAGCTCATCCAGATTCTTGTGGGAAAGCTTGCCGTATTCCTTAAAGCTTCTGGTTCTGAAATAAACAGTTCCGTCAGCTGCCACATAAGCGTGCCCCTTATCAATCAGTGTCTGAATCATCTCTTCCATGCCGCAGATTTCCTCTGTTGCCAGCGGATGTGTGGTAGCGGGTCTTACGTTCATGGCTTCCATGTCTTTTTTGCATTCTGCGATATAACGCTGGGAAATCACATTGGCATCCACGCCCTCTTCAATGGCCTTTTTGATAATTTTGTCATCCACATCCGTAAAGTTGCTGACATAGTTCACTTCATACCCCTTATGCTCCATATAACGGCGCACGGTATCAAACACGATCATCGGGCGGGCATTGCCGATATGAATCAGGTTATATACGGTAGGGCCGCAGACGTACATGCGTACCTTTCCGGGTTCGATCGGAACAAATTCTTCTTTTCTCTTGGTCAGTGTGTTGTAAATTTTCATGATTTTTCCTTTCTCTGCTGCCCAGGGCAGTCATCATTTCTATCTGACAGCTATGCGTCTTTTCTTTTCATTTTTTTAATCTGCGCTTCCAGCTCCAGCACCCTGTTGATCAGCTCACTGTTGGCCTGCTGCAGATTTGCAATATCTTCCTTTACAGGATCGGGCAGATGAACCTGATCCATGGTTTCCTGCGGAAGCTTATGATTGTCTCTGCGCACCACACGCCCCGGCACACCCACCACGGTGGAATTGGGGGGCACGGGTGACAGCACTACGCTTCCGGCACCGATTTTGGAGTTTTCCCCGATGGTGAAAGAGCCCAGAATTTTGGCTCCGGCACTGATCATCACGTTATCACCGATTGTGGGATGACGTTTGCCCTGCTCCTTGCCGGTGCCTCCCAGAGTCACCCCCTGATAGAGCGTCACATTGTCGCCGATCACCGCCGTTTCACCGATAATCACACCGTTGCCATGGTCGATGAAAAGTCCTTTGCCGATTTTGGCACCCGGATGGATTTCTATTCCGGTCTTTCTGACTCCGCGCTGCGAAATCCAGCGCGCCAGAAAATAATGTCCGGATTCATACAGACTGTGCGCAACCCGATAATGCATCATCACCTTAAAGCTTGGATATAAAAATACCTCCAGGGTGGAATGGATTGCAGGATCCCTCTCCCGGATGATCTCTATTTCTTCTTTTACAAAGCTGATAAAACCCATCTGCTGCCTCCGTCATACGCGAAAAAAAAGCGAAGCTTCGTCTCTAAAAAGAGACGGGTTGCTCCGCGGTTCCACTCTTACTTCAGAAAATGATCCTTCCCGTCTGAAAAAATAACCGGCTGTCATCTTCTGCTCTCCTGCGCGTAACGTGCGCCATTCCCGTATCCGACTCAACTGTTCAGAGATTTCTCACCGCCGCTGTTTTCACTTTCACAGCTACAGATTTTGCATATCCTGCACATTTCTCTGCACACTTCGCCGAATCAGCTCCCGGATGCACTTTCTGCACCGCATGGCACGGAATGCTCTCAGCCGATGACATTCCTTCTCTGGCGGCCTACGATTCTGATCCTATAAAATCTGCAGCCTGTGCCATGTCTGTGTACATACTCTTTCCGTTCACAGCCTTTTGCTCTTATTAAAGAATAGTGAAAAAAATCCATTTTGTCAACTGATTTACACAATTTCATTGATCCAGACGGGTGATAAAAAACGCACACTGCCCGGAAATGTCTCCGGCGCATCCAAAGCGCCGAAAAGTACGGCAGTCAGCTGTGTAATATCCATGGATATGCACTTTATAAAGCCTGCATTCTTTTCAGGATCTTCCTTCCATGCGGCATTCTCTGACGGTGCTCCTGCTGTCTTCTCCTCTGCCTTCACCCTCTCTATTACCGCTCGATCCGGTGTCAGCCGACAAATAAAGCTACCGTTGTTCTCCCCAATCAGAGGATCCGTAATCTGCAGCACAAATTCCACAGGTTCGCTGCTTCGCAGAAGCTTAAGCATGGTTTCTGCACAGATAATTCTGCCCATGATCGCCGGTTTGTGTTCCGTGACCGGACTTAGCACAGAAGCTCTGCGGTCCTTTTCTGCCAGCACCTCCAAAAGCTCTGCTGTACCCTCTTCACAGGTATACATCCACAGCCCGCAAAGGGCTCCCTTTGCATCTTCTGCGCCGAAAATACAGCCATTTTGCGCTTCCAGTTCCGCTATCTGCTGTTTATAGTATGCGCTGTCTCTGAGAACGTACACACTTTTTTTATCCTTTAAAAAGGCCGATGCAAAATCCGCCATTCTCTGTGCATCGGCCTCTTCCATCCTTTTTAACCTTTCTGGCCGAAAGGTCTTGCTGTTCCAGACCGGTCTGTCATAGATCCAGGTAAATCCAAAGGGTGTATAGATATCCGGCGATGCGGGCATCAAAAAAACAAAAGGCATTCTTTCCTTATATAAAAGTGCATACGCCTGTCCCAAAAGTGCCGCCATATATCCCCGATGCCGCCATTCGGATTTTGTTGCCACGCCTACGATATAGGCAGATTCCACATGCTGTCCTGCGGCCAGCATCTGTTCCGGCGTCAGATACAGCATGGCACGGATGCCATCCTCTCCCTCCAGCACAAGACCTCTGTTTTTTGCCGCCTTCTGAGAAAAATAGTAGTCAGTAAAAAGCGCAGAATCTTCACGGAACACTTCCCGCCAGAGGCCTTCTGCCTCCAGACATTCCGTGCCGGAAAGCCGTCTGATTTTCCAGGTTGTGCCAGACGCATTCTCCGCATATTTCATTGCATTCATACTTTCCGGCAGCCGCTGCAGCCTGCGCAGTTTTGTTGGGTCACATCTCTGTCATACAGCTCCATGGGGCTGGTTAAAAGACAGATGGCCTGTGAAGAAATGCCGTCACCGCTTCCGGTAAAGCCCATACCCTCTTCCGTAGTGGCCTTGACATTTACCTGGCCGATCTCGATTTTGAGCGCGTCGGCAATGTTCTGGCGCATGGTATCGATATGAGGGCGCATTTTCGGCGCCTGTGCGATGATCGTGGCATCAATATTTTCAATCAGGAAATAGTGCTCTTCCAGCAGCTTTCCCACATGCTTTAACAGTTCAATGCTGTCGCTGCCTTTATAGGCCGGGTCCGTATCCGGAAAATGCTTTCCGATATCGCCAAGCGCAGCCGCTCCAAGCAGCGCGTCCATGATGGCATGCACCAGCACATCCGCGTCAGAATGTCCCAGCAGCCCTTTCTCATAAGGGATTTTCACCCCACCCATGATCAGATCACGGCCCTCCACCAGCTTATGCACATCATATCCCATTCCGATTCTCATAACTTCCTCCTTTTAATCCGGATCTATCATCCGGTATCCCACCCCTACTTCCGTAAAAATGTACCTGGGCTGGGCCGGATTCTTTTCCAGCTTTCTGCGGATATTTGCCATATTCACCCGCAAAATCCTGTTATTGTTTTCCATGTTCGGCCCCCAGATTTCTTTGATTAAGAAATCATAGGTCAGCACTTTACCCGCATATTTTCCCAAAAGACTCACCAGCTTGAATTCATTCTGGGTCAGGTTTGCATCCTGTCCATCCACATAGGCACGATGCTTATCATAATCGATCATCAGTCCGCCGGCGGAAAATACTCCGGTAAGACCGCCCTCCGGATTCACGTAGGTAGACCTGGAATGCCGGATTGCCGTGCGGATTCTGGCCAGCAGCTCCGAAGAGCCAAAGGGTTTTGTGATATAGTCATCCGCGCCCAGATCCAGCGCTTCCACCTTATCCTTCTCATGGCTTCTGGCAGACACCACAATGATGGGCATACCGGACCACTCCCGGACTTTTTTTAATATATTCATTCCGTCCATATCCGGCAGGCCCAAATCCAGTATCACCAGATCGGGACACTGGGAGGTTATCAGACTGTATGCCTCTGTCCCGGTATTTGCCATAATTACATCATAGTGATTCGCTTCCAGAATCGCCCTGAAAAAATTACGGATGCTTTTATCATCTTCCACAATCAAAATTCTATCCCTGATTTCCATTTTGTTATATCCCCTCCTTCGGCAGCCAGAACATCACTCTCGCTCCTTTATGTTCAGCCAGATTTTCCGCTCTCATACTGCCCTTATGCGCCTTGACAATGCTCTTGCATACGGAAAGTCCGATCCCCATGCTGCGCTTGGCATCACTGCTCTCTCCGTCCTCTGACTGCAGATTACCTTCAAAAATAACCGGAAGAACAGATTCCTTAATTCCCTGTCCGTCATCTTCCACCGAAAACAGCACCCTGTCATCCATTTCACTGATCACGATTCTGATCAGCGTCGTGTTCTTGCCGTGAATCACTGAATTTTCCATCAGATTGACCAATACCTGTTCAATCAAAATACCATCCATGGGAACCAGCAGCATCTCCTCCGGCATCTCAACTTCCACATCCATCGCAGGAAACTGCTTCTTAAATTTGACTACCGCTCCGCTGATGATCTCTTCCACCACCTCTTCCACCTTACTGATGCGCGCGCTGTCGCCGTTAATTCTCGTAATGGACAACAAATTCTCCACCACACGGATCAGCCACTGTGCTTCCTCTCTGATATCGGAAATCAGTTCCAGCTTCTCCGGTCTGTCCAACACCTCATAATTTTCCAACACAGCAGAAGCCGAACCGATAATTGAGGTCAGCGGGGTTCTGATATCATGAGAAACTGCCCTGAGCAGATTTCCCCGCATCTTCTCTTTTTCCACCTCCAGGCGCACCTGCTCCTGCTGCTTGATCTGCGTGGTCAGGGCGCTGACACTGATGGCAACGGCCAGCATCGCAAGAAATGTAATCGGATAGCCGGTAATCGTGAAATTGAATGCAAAATACGGATACGTAAAAACAAAGTTAACGCAAACCACCGCAAACATCGAAGCGATGATGCCATACAAATATCCTTCCGTAAATCTTGAGATGAACAAAACCGCCAAAACGAAAAGCAGCGGCACATGAGTATCTGTCGTTGCAAAACTCTGTAAAATAAAGCAGAACACGGTGACAAGCCCGAGAATTCCGGCGGTAATTCCGCAGTTTTTCAATATGGCTGACCATTTCGGCTTCATCCGTTTTATAAAAAGTTTCTGTTTCATAACATTCCTCCTGTTCGCATCATCCCTGATAAAGGCTGCTGCAGCAATGAGATACCAAACAGTTCCACAACATTTTACCATAATTTCTGAATAAGAAAAAGAGCCTTATTCAGGCTCTTTTCCCGTAACTGTTCTGGCAATAAACAGTCACATTAATCATATAGGGATTTTCCGTATTTGATCTTTCCATAAATCTTCTGAGCAAGGATCACCGGCAGGCTCAGAGTGATAACAAGTGTGGGAACGCCGCCAAGAAGTCCCATCAGAATAACCATGATAACACCAAGTATATTTTCCATCGTATGTCTCCTTTTTCCGAATATATTATTCTGAAAGGCATCTTAGCATAAACAGGTCTGCTAATCCATAAGACGCAAAGCTTCTTAACCAGTGGTTAGCATAGTCATTTTCTTTCTTAACGGCGGCTTAGCAATGAACCGGGCTGCTGTTTGTTCTGTTCGCGTTCACGCGCTTCGCAGGACCAATTCGAAGGATACATCTGCACATTGGGGGATTTGCGCTTTAAAACACCTGAAATCCCCCGAAAACTTTTTTTAAAAAGTGCTTGACATTTTTCATCTTATTTTGTATAGTAATAAAGCAGTCGCGAATAAGCGACAAAATCCATGGGGTCTTAGCTCAGCTGGGAGAGCATCTGCCTTACAAGCAGAGGGTCATAGGTTCGAGCCCTATAGGCCCCATTTTCATGGCGAGATAGCTCAGTTGGCTAGAGCACACGGTTCATACCCGTGGTGTCGAGGGTTCGAATCCCCCTCTCGCTACTCCCAGTAAAAAGCGGAAATGCTGATTAATCCAGTATTTCCGCCTTTTTTTGTGAAAATATCCATCCGGTACAGCCTGTGCCGCACATAATTGCTGTCCTGCTTTCAATTTTTCATATTATTTCCGTTACAGTGTATCCGGCTTTTTCAATTCTTTTTCTAATCAGCTCATCATCAACGTTTTCAGCATAGGATATCGTAAGTTCTCCCCTTTTGAGATTTACTTTACCGGCAACCCCTTTCATGTCATTGACAACTTCCTCTACTCTCGCTTTGCATTGAGCACAATGCATCCCTTCTACTTTAAATGTTTTCCTGTAAATAATGTTGGAGAGCTTTTTCTTTTTCGGTTTGTAACTGCCGGAACCACAGCATCCTCCCTCTCCTTTGAAATGTTTTATCGTTGAGCGGATACCAATGATAACAGCCACTGCGAGTATCCCGATAATCATATAATTTACCATAATGCTCCTTCCGAAATAAATCGTTCCGCTTTTTAACAAGGGGATGCGAACCGTAACGTACGCATCCCCTTGAGCAATTTTATTTGCAGTTATCCGATTTGGTATTACTGCAGCTGCCACTGCACTTTCCGCCGCACTGCTTTGCATAAGGACAACCAATGCAGGTCTCGCCTCTTTTTTTGGCTTTGTACAAGTATACTATAATGCTGCCGATAATACATGCTACAATAAAAATGATAATAATATTGTCCATATTAATTACTCAGAACATATTCTGCCTTAATTTTCTTTTCCGTGTTATGGATGAGTTTCACTACAACAACAGCCATAACAGCTATGATAACAAGTCCGGCTACGGCTGCACCAATATTCAGTGCGGAAGGCGCAGTAATCAGAGTGCCGATCGTATATACCAGATAAGAAACAGTATAACCAACCCCCAGCTGCAGGCCGATACCAGCCCATACCCATTTGCCGCTCTTCATTTCAGAGTTCATCGCGCCGATTGCAGCAAAGCAGGGAGGGGTATAAAGGTTGAACATCAGGTAAGCTAAAGCAGCAACCTTTGTGATCGCCATTACACCTGCAACCTCAGCGCCGGCACCTTCCATCATTGCCAGCTCTTCGGTATCAATCAGGTTCTCAAGACCAACGAAGCAAACAGCCAGAGTACCTACTACATTTTCTTTTGCAATAAAGCCGGTAACGGCTGCAGCGGCAAGCTGCCAGCTGAGAACACCTACAATAGGTACCAGCAGGTAAGCAAAAGGACTTGCAATGGTAGCAAGTATGGAGGAATCAGCGGTTTCTGCAACCTGCAGCTTCCAGTTAAAGGTCTGCATAAGCTGAACAGCTGTGTTGCACAGCAGGATGATTGTGGCAGCTTTTACGATGTAAGCCCAACCACGGCTGCACATGGACTTGAATGCGAAAACCAGGCTGGGAGCCTTATACTCGGGCAGCTCAATGATAAAGAAAGATTTTCTCGCCTTATAGCCCGCAACCTTATTGACAAGCAGTGCAACTAGAAAGATCAGAACAATACCGGTAAAGTACATCAGAGTGCTTACCCAGCCTGCATTATCGAAGAATGCGCCGGCAAAAAGTGCGATTACGGGGATCTTCGCTCCACAGGGCATAAACGGTGTAAGCATTGCGGTAGCTCTGCGCTCGCGTTCGTTACGGATGGTACGGCTTGCCATGATACCGGGAACAGCACATCCGGTTCCGATAACGAAAGGAATCACAGACTTGCCGGAAAGTCCGACTTTCTTGAAAATCGGATCAAGAACAACAGCAACACGGGACATATAACCGCAGTCTTCCAGGATAGCGATCAGGAAGTACATTACCATAACCAGAGGCAAAAAGCCGATAACGGCGATCACACCACCGATGATACCATCCACCAGCAGGGCGGATAACAAAGGAGAAGCATTTTCCATCAGACCGCCAACCCAGGCCTGGAAGCTTTCCAGCCAGGCTACCAGGGCATCCGCAATAAAGGGACCTATCCAGGCCTGAGAAACCTGGAACACAAGCCACATCACAATCGCAAAAATCGGAATACCGAGCCATTTATTGGTCAGAACAGCATCAATTTTGTCATCCGTATTTTTGTCTTTTGTCAAAACTTTACGGGTTTCAACGGCCTTAACAATCTGATTCACATAATCAAAACGCTTGCGGTCAGCAGCTTCAACAGCATTTTTATCAGTCAGATCAATATCTCCCTGATGATAAAGTGCCTTTTGTGTTGTATTCAGCTGTGCCGCTGCAGTCTCAACAACTGCTTTCAGACCTTCTGCGGAAGTGGAAACAGTTTTCACAACCGGGCAGCCGAGTTTTTCGGATAATGCAGCTGCATCAATTTTTGTTTCCTTCTTTTCATTGATGTCGCTCTTGTTAAGCGCTACAACAACCGGAATCCCCAGCTCCAAAAGCTGTGTGGTAAAGAAAAGGCTGCGGCTTAAGTTGGTCGCATCCACGATGTTGATGATTACATCGGGATTTTCTTTTCTGACATAGGAGCTTGTAATGCTTTCTTCACTGGTGAAGGGAGACATGGAATAAGCTCCGGGAAGGTCAACAGCGATCAGCTGCTCCTCTCCTGCATAGTATGTCTTTTTGATAGGATGCTCTTTCTTTTCTACGGTTACACCCGCCCAGTTACCAACCTTTTCATTACGGCCGGTCAGAGCGTTGTACATTGTGGTTTTACCGGAGTTAGGGTTACCGGTCAACGCAATTCTCATCAGATTTTCCTCCTTAATTACCATTACACTTATCTTTTATAAAAAATCCTTTCGGATAAGTTTACGAAAGCAATAATTAGGTTATACTAACTATAGTTTAAAAAAATTAGTTTTTACTAACCGTCAGTCAAAAAAATTAGGCTATACTAACCTCTATGTAAAAAAAATACCGACTGACGATTGATCCTGAACAAACGCCGGCTTCAGACAATAATAGCCTCAGCCAGCTGATTGTCGATATTATATCGAGCGTCCTTGATGGAAACTACACAACTGCCCTTCTTATGCGAAACTACCGTGATAGATTCTCCGCTGTAGCAGCCGAGAGAAAATAAAAAAGCATTTAATTCTTCATCATCAGTATCAATCTTCTGAATCGTATATTCTTTGCCTTCTACCGCATTTTTCAAATTCATATCTGTCACCACTTATCCATTCTACAGTTTGACAATGCGAGTCCTCTCATTGCCGGAAGTATACCTCCGCCGGCGAATCAATCGGTTAGAGGTATCTAACTATTATCAGATTATACTACAGTACCAAAAAATGTCAACTAATTTTCTTTATATTTTTTTATCCCCCTGTATACTGAGGGCAAATCCGTTTCTGCCTTCAATACCATCCAGACAAGTCCCGCAGAAATTACCGGCAGGTATGGTTCATGCTGCAGCCCAAGGGTATATACAGATTTTTTCTTCTAAAATACCCCCCAACAGCGTGTTTTGTCAGGTTGAGATGCGCCTCGGGGGTATATACATTCAAATTTCTCTATTTTACCCCGGACTCCTGCGTTTTCAAGGGTATTTCGAGAAGTTGCGATTCCATATGCCCCCAGCACTGCACTTTTAAAAATTTTCCCCATGAAATCGGGGTATTTTCGGTAATTTCAATCGTATATACCCTGATAGAGTTCAACCGGATAAACAAAAGGCCAAACGGCTCCTTTCAGGCAGTTTGCTCTACTTCCATATATGATGACTGCTCCGTTTTGATAACCATAAAATAAAGAGGGGGGCTGATCAGCACCCCCTGCAAGGTTCCACTTCAATACCGGAAACGTTATGTTCATCTATATACCCACAGGCCTTGAGACCCTCTGTCATCACCCGGTACCAGTCCCGGCCGGAAAGCAGATAAGTCGTGCCGTTCTCCAGATAAACGGTGCATGCGTTTTCTCGTTCACAACTCAGACCACAGGAGATTTTATACAGATTCTTTCGACTGATTGCCCCGATCTCTTCCAGAAGATTTACCATCCGGTAAACTGTGGCAAACCCGATATCCGGATCTGTTTCCAACGCTCTGTAATAAATTTCCTTACAGCAGCTGCACTCTTCCTGTAAAATCACATCCAGAAGCATTTTCCTCTGTTTTGTAATCCGGCATCCCCGTTCTTTCAAAATCTGCAGCACCATTTCTTTTTGCATTTTAGTCCGGTGATAATTCATATTTTCTTTGCTTTTTCTATTTTGAGCTGTCATTTCAGGCATCTTTGAATTCTCCTTTTTCATGACAATATCCATCACCATATTGATAATGATTTTCATTTACATGAGTTAGTATATGCTAACTCACGCAAATAGTCAATCCCTTTATCAGGAAATTTCCATGACAACTGTTATAAATGGCAACCGTTCAGCATGCACAGACCGTCATCTGAACGATTCCTCTCCCTGCCGCAAAAACATGCCTGTAAACATCCGTACATTTATTCAGCCGTGCAAAAAGTTTTGTGGTTTCTTTTTCATTACAATACACTTTCCAGAGTCCGCAGCACTTACAGTTGCGGCCGCCGTTTTCAATAAAACCTTTTACGTCTTCCAGAGGATACCCTAAAAAGAGCCCGATTTCATGTGGGAAACAGGTATAACCATCCAGCCTGGTCTTCAAATGTTCCAGACACGACTCCACCTGAGTGCTTTTATATCCGCAGGCCTTCAGCAATTCCCATGCGCCCTCTTTCTCCAGCTCCTGCCCAAGAATCTGCGGCCGATATGTATAAACCAGCACAGAATCCTTCCTCCATAGCAAGGCTTCCACATAAACGCCCTTTTCATTTAACAGGCCGTTTATCTGCTGTAATTGTTTCTTTGCATCCAGCGCATCCGCGAAAAAATAGCTGAACAGCCCTGCACTTTTCATACCTGCCAATGTTGGCGCGCAATGTTCAATTATTTTGTTTTCCAGCGTCCCGTTTCCCATACGATTCTCCATTCCAAAACCTTTGCACCAGAAAATGCTGATTCAAACTGCTGCCAGCGTTTTTCCCAGCGCTTCACATTCTGCAACCGCTGCATCATCCGGCATACCGCAGCAAATCACGCCTTCGCCGCCTGCTACAGAAGCCCCTGCTGCCTGCATCCGTTCTGTCCATTCCCGCATCCACTGTCCATCGCCCCAGCCATAGGAACCAAACAGACCAATTGTTTTGCCTGCCGCAAAGCTTTCCACTTCCGCCACAAAAGGCTCCATTTCCATTTCTTCCAGCACTTCTGCTCCCATGGCAGGACATCCCAGCGCAAAGCTTTTTGCCTTTTTCAGTTCTTCCGCGGATGCTTCCCCCACTAAAACAATCTCGGCCTGCTTTCCTGCAGCATTGATTCCCTGTGCCACCGCCTCTGCCATAACCTGTGTATTTCCGGACCCGGTCCAATAAACAACATAAACTTTATCCATAAATTGTCTCCTTTCTGCCATTAGTTAGTTGTGACTAACTTTCAGGAAAGAATATCACATATCATATCAGAAATCAAGCCCTGTAGTGAGAAGAATTCTCATTATCATCTACTCCTATAACGACTGTGAATTCTCTTTTCTAAAACGGTAATATCGCTCAACTGTCCGCATTTTTCGCATTGTCTTTTTCCCAATTCGATGGTATGATAAACAGACGAGGTGAACGTTTATGGATCATAGAAAACACAAGTCCACAGAATCTCTGGAAGATTATCTGGAGACCATATTATTCTTACAAAAAAAGAACGGACAGGTCCGTTCCATTGATATTGCCACCGAACTGGGATTTTCCAAGCCCAGCGTCAGCGTTGCCATGAAGAATCTCCGCGAGCAGGAGTATATCACCATGGCAGACAACGGCTATATCACACTCACCCCCAGCGGCAGACAGCGTGCCGAAGACGTGCTGGAACGCCATACTCTGATTTCCGGCTGGCTGATCAGTCTCGGTGTCAACCCTTCCACAGCGAGAGAAGATGCCTGTATGATCGAGCACGATCTCAGTGAAGAAAGTTTCGATGCGATCAAACGCTTTCTCGAGAAATAACGGCAAACCCGTATTGCAGTTATCTCATCAGCTGTACCGGTAAACTTCAACTTTCGCGCAAAAGGACAGAAAGCAGCAACGGCGTTGCTTTTCTGTCCTTTTATCATTCATGAACCCCCCAAGTCTGATGTGGGGTCAAAAGTCCATATCGCGCCGTCTATCGCCTGTGCTCATTTATGAATTTAACAAATTCTCCATACTCTGTAAACTGATTACCAGCGTCGAAGCATTATGCAGCATTGCAGATGTTGCAGGCTGTATCACACTTCCAACGCCTAAGAGTATCAGGGCAGTATTAATGCCGACAATTTTCCTGTAATTTCCGCTGATTCTTTTCATCAGAGCTATGCTTAAGTTTTTCAGGGTCACAATCTGATACAGATTATCCGCTGCAATTGTAATATCCGCAATCTCTCTGGCCAGTTCTGCTCCGTCGCTTATGGCAATTCCCGCATCAGAAGCGGACAATGCCGGTGAATCGTTAACTCCATCTCCCACCATCAGCACTTTTCTTCCATCAGCCTTCTCCTTTTCAATGAATGCCGCCTTGTCCTCCGGCAACACTTCGGAGTAGTATTCGTCCACGCCAATCTTTGCCGCCACTGCCGCTGCGGTCCTTTCGCTGTCCCCGGTCATCATCACTATTTTCTCAAAACCGGCTGCTTTCAAAGCTTTGATCACCTCAGCTCCTTCAGGACGTAATGGATCTTCAATGCAGATCACTGCAGCCAATACTCCATCAATCGCCAGATACAAATGAGAATATTCTTCCGGCAATTCAAAAAGAATACCTTCATATTCCCTGCGAACGATACAGGCCTCATCCTCAAACACAAAATGGGCGCTTCCGATAATGACTTTTTTATCTCCCACATGAGAAGAAATACCATGTGCTACAATATATTCCACTTTTGTGTGCATCTCTTCATGGTCAAGACCACATTCGTTTGCGGCATGGACTACCGCTTTCGCCATAGAGT
>JAFUMV010000100.1 GCA_017482485.1 Lachnospiraceae bacterium | reverse complement strand
TCGATTGTCCTCGTAGGCTGCAATCTCGGCGCATGCACGATTTCCTTTGTCCTTCAGGCGATCAACCTGATCAGTCCGGAACTTACCACAGGATTTTTCTTTTATGCGGTCCTGTACCTGATCCTGGCTGTTGGATTTTTTGTAAAATCCGGCCGGATAATCCTCAAACACTAGAAAAGGGAGTATATCAAATCAAATGATCTGATATACTCCCTGATTTTATGATTCAAAATTAGAAGCACTTCTCTAAAACATCCTGATCCAGCCCATTCTTACAGGTCAGCTCACCCACAAGGAAATAAGCGATTCCGCCAAATAAAATTCCCCACACAACAGCATTGATGCCGAACACTGTGATCTTGAACTGATAGCTGATCACGTATGTGATCACACCGGTCAGTGTGGAAGCGATGGCTGCCTTATTATTTCCTTTCTTATAGAAAATACCACCAACGATCGGCCAGAAGAAGCAAGACTCCAGACCGCCCATGGCAAATAAGTTAATGAAGAAAATAATATCCGGCGGTGTCAGTGTCATAACGAACACCAGAACACCGATCAACAGGGTGATCAGTAAGCTGGACTTCGATAAATTCTTATTAAATTTCTCTTTTTTCACCGGATCATCTTTCACAATGTAGGTGCCCCATAAATCCTTTACGATTGAGGCAGATGCCAGGATCAGCAGAGAGGATACCGTTGACATAACGGCCGCCATTGGTGCTGCCAGGAATAATCCGGCCGCGCCTACCGGCATGATCTGCTGGATGATCGTCGGAATAAAGTAGTCTGTGGATGCAAACGTCTGTCCACCGGTCAGAGCGCCTGCCCATACACCTGCTGTGTGCATGCCGATCATCAACACGCCGACAACGATCGTTCCGATCAACATCGCGCTGTGGCAGCTCTTTGTATCTTTAAAGCCCATGCCACGAACCGCGGTCTGCGGGAGGCCCAGCACACCGATACCAACCAATACCCAGAAAGAAAGCAATGCGCCCGGTGTATATCCTGTTCCTGTCAGGTTGTCCCAGCCAGGAAGCGACGCATCCAGTGCCACGCTCATGGCCTCAAAGCTTCCCACATTTTTCAGCACGTAAAAGATGAACAGGAATGTTCCGATCAACATAACGACACCCTGAATGGTATCCGTAATAACAACGGCTGTGAAACCGCCAAATGCCGTATACAAAATCACAACCACTGCGAAAATCGCAAGGGCTGCCCAATAAGGAAGACCTGTCACAGTCTCGATCAGAGTGGCTCCTCCAATAAACTGTGCGATCATCTGAGTCACGAAGAACACTAACATTAACACCGTAGTAAGTACTACCAGAACATCGGATTTATATCGAGCCTTTAAGTATCCGGCTACCGTCACCGCACCAGTTTTTCTGGAAACGATGGCGAATTTTTTACCGAGAACACCCAGAGTTAAAAAGGCTGCTCCGATCTGTACGCCACTGACCCACGCCTGGCTGAAACCGTATGTCATAGCAGCTGCTCCAGGTCCACTGATGAATGAGCTTACACTGGCATATGTAGCAACTGTTGTCATGGCCAGCACGACTCCGTTCATGCCTCTGGAACCGATAAAGTATTTTTTTGAAAAGCTCATATCGCTCTGACTGTCTTTACGTTTGCTGTAAACCATTCCGACAATCACATTTACGATAAGATAAATGATTATTATGGAAAGCATTATGATCTGATTACTAGTCATTCAAATCACCGCCTTCCGCGATTTCGTCGAGTTCTTCTCCCAGATCAAAGTTTTTAAAAACTTTTGCCAAAAGAAAAATAACACCGACCACTGAGATAACGAACGCGCCGATGGTGCTTACAAAGAACCATAACGGCATCCCGCATATCATCATGTCGATGTCTTCCAGCAGAAAGGCAAATCCAATATGCCATGCTGCAACTATGATGATAAGCACGAATGTTGCTTTCACCTCTTTGAGGATCTGGAGATGTTTCTCCTCATTTGTCATAGGTTTCACGTTTTAACCTCCTTACGTTACAGGGGCACATATAAATGTGCCCCGCCCTATTGCTATGAATTAATTTATGACTGCACTTCTTCCGGACGGGGCCTTCAGATAGCGCGTCTTTATCCGGCACAAGCCGTATAAATCAATTATTTGTATGTTTTTAGCTTACAACTCTTTCCAATCTCTTCAGTGCCAGTGAGATCGTCAGGCCGGGGATTACACGGTTTCCTGTAATCTCTACGCCCAGAACATCGTTTATTCTTTTCAGTCTGTACTGTACTGTATTTGTATGAATACTCATGAACTCTGCAGTTTTGCTGCTGTTCATGCCTGCATCCAGTACAAAAGTCTCCAGAGTTTCAAGAAGCTGTTTTCCTTTATTCTCGCCGGCACCCTTAAACGGTTCCAGCAGCTCTGCATAATTCTTTTTAACATATCCGCCCTGCAGCTGGATATTGATGCAGTTGCTTACGAGAGCCAGTTCATACTTTGTGAAAACTCTCTTATATGGGAATACATTCTGAACGAAAGACCAGCTTTCACTGATAAGTCTGAAAGCATCTCCCGCTCCCTCTATACCTTCCAGGCCTGTAACATGGAAGATTCTCACACTCTTGTCCTCTTTCAGCTTATTGAACAGCTTAACGCACGTGATTTTGCCGTCTACATCTACATCCTTTTCGTCAGGATCCTGAAGAATCATGCCATAGGTCTCGTCGCCTTCGCTGATTTTCATTATGTGCAGGCCTTCCTGTCTTTCAAATTCAGTCAGGATTCCCTGGTTGATTCCTTTCGCAAAGAATACGCTGAGAATGTCTTCCCCTTCGATTCCTGCTTCGTCTTTCAGCGTATAAGCCAGACTCTTGTTCCCGCGAATCAGTGCCTTGATAAATTCAGCTCTTGCATCACGTTCAGGAGTATACTTCCACATGCCCATTGCCAGTTCGATGATTTCTGCCAGCTTAGTGATTTCATCTGCAGAGTAGGAATCTTCGTTGTCAACAATCAGCATGAAGTAGTTGTCCGTATTTATTGTAACCGGCCCCCAGTAAGTTAATACGCCGTTTACATCTACCATTGTGTACACTTCGGACTGCTGCTCAACCGCACGCTCTCTTCCCATTCGGATCGCGTCAGCAATAGTTACTTTGTGACGTGTTTCTACGGAAAGAATCGGGTTGAAATCCTCGCTCAGGAGGATCAGCTGGAAGTCGTTATTGATAGCCGCTTCACGGACTGCTGCCTGGAAGCTGCTGTGTTTTTCAAAGTTCAGCAGGTGGAAAATCGTATTACTGATGAGCCTGTTGCTGAAGTTGTCACTGTACAGAACTTTTTCCATGATCTGCGTGATTACATCCGAGTAATTCACTTTGCTGTCTTTCGGCATCACGATCAATGGAAGCCCAACTGCCTCAGCGGCTTCTATAACAGCCTTGTCCAGCGTCTGCACAACTGCCCCTACATAGAACAGTACCAGAGCCGCATGTCCGTCAGCTGCCACCTGTTTGATTATCTGACACTGCTTAGCAGCATCATCCCTTACTGCAAAGAACCCTGTCAGAAGCAGGCCGCCGTTATCATCTGCATAAGCCTTTACTTCATTAGG
>JAFUMV010000099.1 GCA_017482485.1 Lachnospiraceae bacterium | reverse complement strand
TGATATTTTCAGAACAGCGTATCAGCCGAAAAGAACCGGAAAACACCGATTATGGGTGGAAACCGACCGCGGAGAGACCTTTGCGGATTTTAACGTTGTGCCGTCCATGGATGAACTGGTGGAAAAAAGGCTTTCTTTTATCGTGGATAAGCAACAGTACAGACGGATAGAAAGCGCGCTGGACGGCGCTTTTCTGATTTATGATAACGAGGAGAAACATCCGGTTTTTGACGATACAATCCCCGACCATAACGCCTGCAGGGAAAGAATCGGCATGGCCCTTCTGCTGATCAGCTATCTGCAAGAGAAGGATAATGTCAAATGGAAAAAAGCCCTTGATCGTTACATGAAATTTGTTTACCGGGAATTTTTTGATGAAAAAACAGGCAGAGTGTATGACACGATCGGAAAAAGCGAAGCTCACGCCAGACTGTATAATGCGCCTTGGGTTTCCATGCTGCTGACGGAAATGTATTGGCTGACGAAAGACGCGAAATATCTGCAGGATACGTTTGTACTTCTGGAATATTATTATGAAAACGGCGGGAAAAAATTTTATCCCAACGGCTTTTCTTTTTTAAAAACCCATACCGCTTTTGTAGATGCCGGTCTGGATGCACAGGCAGGGCGGGTGCTGGAGCTTTTTAAGGAGCATGCGGAAAATATCATTGCAAACGGGACGGCCTATCCAAAGCACGAGGTTAATTATGAGCAGACGATCGTAAGTCCGGCAGTGACTTTCCTTTCTGAGATGGGGATAATCACGGGAGAAGAGAGATATTGTGAGGAGGCCGGACGGCATGTCAGGATTCTGGAGCGCTTCAACGGACATCAGCCCAGTTTTTATCTGCATGAAATCCCGATTCGCTATTGGGACGATTACTGGTTTGGGAAAAGGCGCATGAGCGGAGACACTTTTCCTCATTACTGGAGCTGCCTGACGGCCAGAGCCTATCTTGATTATTGCAGAATCTCGGGGGAAGAAAAATACCGCACTGCGGCGGAGGAATGCATGCGCAACTGCCTCTGCCTGTTTGCGGATGACGGAAGCGCCTCCTGCGCCTATGTGTATCCGCACCGGATAAACGGCCTGAAGGGTGAATTTTATGACGAATGGGCAAACGATCAGGATTTTGCGTTGTATTTTGCGCTGGAGACCGGACTTTGTCCTATGTAATATGATAAAAAAACAGGGTGTGCGCCCACTTGGTAAGTGTGGAAAGAGATGCGCAGCAGGAAGATGTGGAAAAGAGCATCCGGCAGTGTCATAATAAAATAGATGAGCTGCGGATCTGCAGGTGAGCATTGATGGCTTTTTGCGGTTCGCTGACTATTTCTTTGACGGACTGTTCGCTGACTGGGCGGTTTTGGAGCGCATCGGTGAGTCGAAGTCTCAGGTGCAGAAAACGAAGAGCCAGATTGAAGATGTTTTGAATCGCCTGAAGGAACTGCTAAGGGCCGCAGGGCAGGAGCAGAGCAGCTTAAGAAGGCAGCGGGATGCGATTGTGCCGGAAACGGAGATTTGACAGCGGGGAAAAAGGTGAGGACAGTTATGAATTTTGTATACGAATCCGAACTGCTGGAACATATGCAGCAGAAAGGACAAAAGACCATTGTGGTGGAAGTGATAGATGCCCAGCACAGCGACATCGAAATACAGGACTTTCATGTGCATCTGATCAGTGAGAGAATGGCGAATATTTTCAAAACGGAGAGAAAGTATCGAAGCGTTCCCACAGAGCATGGCGAGGTACTTTTGCCTCGTTACCGCCTGGAATATGATGAAACGGTCACCTTTGGCCTGAAAAAATTCCTGTGTTTTAAGTCTGTCACATTTCAGGGAATCCGCTTTTAAAAGGAGCAGTTAAAATATGGACGCAAAACAGGTATTTTTGGACTACGCCGACCGCTATGACCGCACAAACAGCAAAGTGGAGCTGAAAATCATACATACTCTGGCTGTGGCGGATGTGATGAAACGGCTGACGGACGAACTGAAGCTTACAGAGCGGCAGGCCTATCTGGCGCACTTGTGTGCCATGTTTCATGATATCGGACGCTTTGAACAGGTGATGCGATATAACACTTTTCTGGATCATCTGAGTGTGAACCATGCGGAGCTCGGCTGTGAGGTTTTACAGCAGGAAAAGATATTGGGAGAGCTGACGCCAAAGGAGCAGCAGATGGTACTGACTGCAATCAGCAATCATAACCGCTTTCAAATCGAAAAGGGGCTGGATGAGGAAACCCTTCTTTTGTGCAAGCTGATCCGGGATGCGGATAAGTGTGATATCTTCCGGGTTTTTGCCTGTGAGGACATGGTGGACACCATGGGAGAAACGGAAAGCCAGGTGGCCCAGGAAACGATTTCCGACGTGATGATGCAGAGCATCCGGGAGCATCGCTGTGTAAAAAAAGAAGAGCGCAGGACCGGGCTGGACATCTGGGTGAGCTTTCTGGCGTTTTTCTTCGATCTGTATTTCCCGGAGAGCGTTCGGCTGTTAGCGGAGAAAAAATATTACCGACAGCCTTTTGATCGGGTGACTTTTACAAATCCCGGGACGGCACAGCGGGTGGAGCAGGTTTTGGATGAAGTGGAAAAATATATTGAAAATGTGCTGAAAAAATAGTATGCGCGATACGAAGGCGTAAACATTTTCGCAGATAGCATATTCACAGGAGACATAGAGGCAGGAGGAAAAAATGAGCGCAGTAATTGTCTTGAAAAAAGGCGAAGGCCGCACATTAAAAAGCGGCGGAGCATGGGTGTTTGACAATGAGATCGCCCAGGTGAAGGGCGAGTTTGAAAACGGCGACATCGTGGCGGTGGAAGATTTTGACGGCTATTTTATGGGATGGGGTTTTTATAATCCGAAGTCCAAAATTTCCGTCCGCATCATGAGCCGCAAAAAGGAAAATGAAATTACGGAAGAATTTCTGGAAAAAAGAGTGAGAAATGCCTGGGAATACCGCAAGCAGACCGTGAATACTTCCTGCTGCAGAGTGATTTTCGGGGAGGCAGACTGGTTGCCGGGCATTGTCATTGACAAGTTTTCCGATGTGCTGGTGGTGGAATCTCTGGCGCTTGGCATCGACAAATTAAAGCCCGTGATTCTGGACCGGCTTAAAAAAGTTCTGGCAGAGGATGGGATTGCAATCCGCGGCATTTATGAGCGCAGTGATGCCAAAGTGCGTCTGCAGGAAGGTATGGAACGCTTCAAGGGATTTATCGGCGAACCTTTTGACACAAAAGTGGAAATTGTGGAAAACGGCGTGAAATATATCGTGGATGTGGAGGACGGTCAGAAAACCGGATTTTTCCTGGACCAGAAATACAATCGCCTGGCTATTCAGAAGCTTTGTCCCGGGAAAAAAGTGCTGGACTGCTTTACCCATACCGGCTCCTTCGCATTGAATGCGGGAATTGCCGGTGCAAAAGAGGTACTGGGTGTGGACGCATCCATGACCGGCGTGAAGCAGGCGGAGGAAAATGCGGTGCTGAACGGACTTTCCGATCGGGTGAAATTCCAGTGTGCGGATGTGTTTGATCTGCTTCCTGCGCTGGAAGAGAAAGGCGAAAGCTACGATGTGGTAATTCTGGACCCTCCCGCCTTTACAAAATCCAGAAACTCCATCAAAAATGCGGTAAAGGGATACCGGGAAATCAATATCAGAGGCATGCGCCTGGTAAAAGACGGCGGTTTTTTAGTGACCTGCTCCTGTTCTCATTTCATGGATCCGGAGCTGTTTGCAAAAACAATCCGCGAGGCTGCGCACGGCGCCCATAAGCGTCTTCGTCAGGTGGAATTTAAGACTCAGGCAGCGGATCACCCGATTCTGTGGGCGGCGGACGAGTCCTACTATCTGAAATTTTATATCTTCCAGGTGTGTGACGAACTGTAAGACAAAACAGTGCTGCCTTCTTATGTTTGGGCCGGCCTCAAGGTGATACGGGTGTTTTTTTAAATAAGGTATCTAACATTTTGACAGGTACGCGCAACATATGGAGCTGTCCAAAACTTAAGCTTCGTGGCAAGATGAGTATGATGGCATAAATAGGAATCGGATGCAACTGTGACGGATTTGGACAGTCGACGCCGATTGCAAAAATGACAAAGAGAGGGTCAATTATGAGAGTGGAGAAGTATTTTGAAAATCTTTCTGCGCTGCATGTAGGTACGCGGGAAAACCGCTGCTACTACATCCCCCAGTCCTCAAACGGTGAGAAAAGATGCCGTCTTTTGAGTGGAAAAGACTGGAAATTTGCTTATTATCCTTATGTGGAGGCTGTGCCGGAGGCCTTTTCTCAGGCAGACTTTGCGGCAGAGGACTTTGTGGATATGGAAGTCCCTTCCTGCTGGCAGATGAAAGGGTATGACCAGAAACAGTATACGAATACCCGTTATCCTTTCCCTTTCGATCCGCCTTATGTGCCCGATGAAAATCCCTGTGGCGCATATGTAAAAGATTTTGAACTGAGCGAAGCAGAAAGCGGCATGCGGCGTTTCCTTTATTTTGAAGGTGTGGATTCCTGCTTTTATGTCTGGGTCAACGGCGAATTTGTAGGTTACAGCCAGGTTTCTCACAGCCCCAGCGAATTTGAAATCACCGGCTGTACAAAGGCCGGAAAGAATCGCTTAAGCGTGCTGGTGATGAAGTGGTGTGACGGAAGCTACCTGGAAGATCAGGATAAGTTCCGCTATTCCGGCATTTTTCGTGATGTGACGCTGATCTGCCGTCCGGAAAGCTTTGTCAATGACTTCACAGTGCAGACAGAGGTGGATTTGGAAAGCAGCAGCGCAGTGGTATGCGTGCGCTTCGACAGCGTGGAAGGCAATCCTTCCATCGAGTGCGAACTGTTGGATGAAGACGGAACGCAGCTGTGTCTGGCTTTTACAACGAATGAAAAATTGAGCATTCCTGTCAGCAACCCCATTCTCTGGAACGCAGAGCAGCCCTATCTTTATACTTTAAAAATAAAAACAGAAGAGGAACTGATCGTACAAAAGGTCGGTATCCGCTGCATTACCGTGGAAAACGGTATTATTTTCATCAACGGAAAACAGGTGAAATTCCGCGGCGTAAACCGTCATGACAGCGATCCTGTGACAGGGGCAACTGTGACAAGAGCTGATGTGATGAAAGATTTGAAGCTGATGAAGGAGCATAACGTGAATGCGATCCGCACCAGCCACTATCCCAATGCTCCCTGGTTCCCCCAGCTTTGCAGCGAATACGGTTTTTACGTGATTGCAGAAGCAGATCTGGAAAGCCATGGCACAAACGATATTTATAATGGAAAAGAAATCAGCCCCAATTTTGGCTACATACCGCAGCATCCCGAGTGGGCAGAGTCCATTCTGGACAGACAGAAGCGGAATGTGATCCGGGATAAGAACGAATGCTCCGTGATCTTCTGGTCCATGGGAAATGAAAGCGGTTATGGCCCCGGTTTCGAAGATGCAGGAAAGTGGATCAAAGAATATGATCCCACCCGTCTGGTGCATTATGAAAGCAGTATTCATGAAACTGCCGGCTACAAAAATGACACTTCCATGCTGGATGTGATGAGCTGCATGTACGCTTCTACAGAATGGATCAAAGATTACTGCGAAGATGTGCGCATGCGCAAGCCTTTTATTCAGTGTGAATTCATCCATGCTATGGGCAATGGCCCTGGTGATATCGAGGACTATGTGGAACAGTTGTATGCTTATGACAAGTTCTGCGGCGGCTTTGTTTGGGAGTGGTGTGATCATGCCACCTTTGAAGGTGTTGCAGAAGATGGCAGACTGAAGTATCATTACGGCGGCGATGCGGGAGAATATCCTCATGACGGAAACTTCTGCATGGATGGTCTGGTTTACCCCGACAGAAGACCGCACACCGGCCTGGCTGAGTGGAAAAATGCGATCCGCCCGGTGCGTGCGCATCTGACAGATCTGGCAGCAGGAAAAATTGAACTGAAAAATATGCAGGACTTCGCAGATCTTTCAGATACCGTGGAAGTAAATTATGAAATCAAAAAAGGTTCTGAAGTGCTTCAGTGCGGCAGGTTCTGTTCAATAGAGGCTGCCGCGCATGAAACAGCAGAAATTGTAATAGACAATCTGGCAGAGTTTTCCGGCGATCAGACCTTCCTGAAACTGACTTATATTCAGAAAAAAGATAAGGCACTGACTCTGTGCGGTCACGAGCTGGGCTTTGACCAGTTCCCGCTTTTTGAAGAAAAAGAAAAAGAACTGACTCTGGCAGCAGGCGGCTCTGTAAAGGTTACAGAGCAGGAGGAAAGCTTTTTGATTGAATCCGGCCGCATTGCGTATGTGTTTGGCAAAAAGAAAGCCGGTTTTGTTTCTATGACAAGAGACGGACAGGCGATCATCGAAGCTCCCATGGAGTGGAGCACCTTCCGGGCACCCACCGATAATGACAGAAATGTGGTAAACGAATGGAAAAAGGCCGGCTATGACAGACGCTGGATGAAAGTATATGACTGCAAGGCAGAAAGTGACGGCCAGATTGCAAAAATCACCTGTTCTTTCTCCATCGCCAGCGCATATCGTCAGCCTTACTTACATGCAGAGGCTGTATTTGAGATAAATGCAGATGGTGCAGTAAAGCTTGTTGTGGATGCGAAAAAAGATTTGGGATTCCCTTATCTTCCTCGCTTTGGCATCACTCTGACATTGCCGGAAACAGAAAATGTTGTGAAATACTGCGGTTACGGCCCTTATGAGAGTTATGTTGACAAGCATCGCGCATCCTGGGTGGACTGTTTTGAAACTACCGTGGATGAGCTGCATGAGGATTATAGCAAGCCTCAGGAAAACGGCAGCCACTATAACTGCTATGAAGTACAGGTGGGCGGTGTCCATGCGGTGGGCAGCAAACCCTTCTCCTTCAACGCTTCCTACTATACTGTGGAAGAGCTGGCGGGCAAGGCACACAATTATGAGCTGGAAAAATCCGGCCATGTGATTTTGCATCTGGACTATGCGGTGAGCGGCATCGGCTCCAACTCCTGCGGTCCCAAGCTGCTGGAAAAATATCGCTTGAATGAAGAAAATATGCACTGGGAAATGGTGCTGTGCGACTGAGATTGTCTGCAGTGCGCCTGGAAAAACAGAATATTTTAGACTATGCATTGCCAGGCGCGCATTTCAAAGGAGGAAAAGATCATGTTAATGAAGGACAGAGAACGCATAGTGTTTACGGGAGATTCCGTAACGGATTTTCAGAGAAAACGCCCTGTGGGCGAAGGGCTGTGGGAAGGCGTTGGAACCGGATATGTGCGCCAGATTGATACCCTAATGAACGCCATGCACCCCGAAACTGTCATCCGCATTTCCAATACCGGTGTCAGCGGAAACAACATTCTGGATTTGAAAGCGCGCTGGCAGCAGGATGTGCTGGACTTAAAGCCCGACTGGGTCAGCATGATGATCGGCATTAACGATGTTTGGCGCAAATTTGATGAACCGGATATTTTTGAAGGCCATATCAGCCCTGAGCAGTATGAAGCTGCTTACCGGGAAATCATCGAACAGACGCTTCCCAAGGTAAAGGGCATGATTTTGATGACTCCCTATTTCATGGAGCCTAATAAACAGGACCCCATGAGAGCTGCCATGGATGTAATGGGCGCAATTGTAAAAAAACTGGCGGAAGAATACCAGCTTCCCTGCGTGGATACCCAACAGGTTTTTGACGAATACTTCAAATATCGCCATCCCGACTACATCGCCTGGGATCGCGTACATCCCAATCAGGTCGGCGCAATGCTGCTGGCACGGGCCTGGTTGAATACGGTTGGATTTGAGTGGAACATCTGACAGGAGGAGTAACTTGGTAGTATTCGATTTTTTGGAATCCGGATTCCAGATTTTAGTGCAGTACAGCATACTGTTTCTGGAATTTATCGGAGTGGTGATCTTGCTGACAGCTTCAGTGAAAAGTGTATATATGTGGGTGACAAAAAGCGGAAGCGCTCCGTTGAATCTGGCCCGGGGCATCTCGCTGGCGCTGGAATTTAAGCTGGGCGGCGAAGTCCTGCGCACGGTAATTGTGCGGGAAAAGGCGGAGCTTGTGATTCTGGGCGCGATTATCCTGCTGCGCGGTGCGCTGACGTTTCTGATTCACTGGGAAATCAAGAACGAAGAAGCCCATGAAATGGATCATGAAAAAATGGAACATTGATTTCAGACATTGGGGCGATGGCCGTATACACGATCGTAATTGAGGAAAAAGATCATAAGAAGTAGTTTTTGGGAGAAAGTGCTGCAAGCGGTAAAACACTTTCTCCCTTTTTGAATGGCTTTGTTTATCCCAAATAAGCCTTCAATAACCCAAAGGTATTCTCCACGCCTTTTACATGGCTGCGCTCGTAACCGTGAGACGCATAGACGCCGGAACCGATGAGACCGTGGCGGCAGTCATTGCCCGCGCGAAGAGTGGTTGCCGCATCAGAACTGTAGTGGGGGTAAACGTCAACGGCAAAGTCCAGATTTGCAGATTTTGCAGCATTTACCAGGCCCGTAACTACCTCATAATGGAACGGACCGCTGGAATCCTTGGCACAGATGGAAACCTGTGTTTCTTTGCAGCCGAGTCCCTCACCAACGCAGCCCATATCCACGGCAAGAACTTCGGTGACATCCGAAGGAATCGATGAGGAGCCGCCGTGTCCGACCTCTTCAAAAACGGTGATGTACTGATAGATTTTTCGTTCGGAGGTAACATTATTTTCTTTTAAATATTTGGCATAGCCCAGCAGGATTCCTACGCTTAGCTTGTCGTCCAGAAAACGGCTTTTGATGTAACCGGAGTCGGTGACAACTGTGCGGGGATCAAAGCATACGATGTCGCCGGGCAGTATGCCAAGAGCCAGCACGTCTTCTTTTTTCTCCACAATCTCATCCAGAACAACTTCCATCACATCATAGGAACGGGTGGTTTCGTTGTATTTGCCGTTTACGTGAACGGAAGCGTTCTTCAACTGGAAAGTACCGCTGTAAATTTTGCCGTCACGGGTGTAAATGCGGCAGTTTTCCGCTTCCGCATTATTGGGGTTCATGCCGCCCAGCGGGGTGAGCGAAAGTCGGCCGTTTCCGCTGATGTCGCAAACCATGGCGCCAAGCGTATCAATGTGTGATTCCAGGATAATTGCATCGCCCGATTTGCCTTCACTGACACAGACGAGGATTCCCCCTTTGTTTGTGAGCTGAGGCTCATAACCCAGCTTTTTGTATTCTTCCATGACGTATGCGGCTGCATTTGCCGTGAAGCCGGAGGGGCTGTCGATGGAAAGGATTTTCTTTGTCTGTTCTACAATATAGTCTGTATAAGTATTCATGTTTTTTTCCTTTCTGTTGCTTCTGTACACTTATGTTATTATTGTAAAATGAAACAACAAATTTTTCAAATATTTCTCAAAAAAGATGGTTTTGATGACGAAAATGTGTTAGTATCTAGGCATCGGTGTATAAGTGTTGTTTCGGGATAGAGGCGGATCAGCGTTTATATAAAAAACGAGGAGGTGCCGTGTCACGAAAAACGGGGGGACAGTACAGAAGAGGATTGTTTTTGACAATACTTCTGTTGAATATGAATTACAATACAAAAATGTGAAGAGAATTAATCTGCGCGTCCATAGAGATGGACGCGTCTGCGTTTCTGCCAACAGATATGTGCCCCAGAGCCAGATCGAAGCCTTCCTTTTACAGAATAAGGACTTCATTCTGGATTCGCTGGAAAAGTTCCGCGCCATGCGGGAGGCAGGAGATGGTATGACCATCGGCAAAAACAGGGAGTACGAGGATGGTAATATCCTTTATCTGAAGGGAGAACCTTATTGCCTGCGGATTATTTGCGGGAAGAAAGAGACTGTGGAAGTAGCAGACCATGAGATCCGTTTGACGCAGAAGGATACAGCAGATGCTGGGCGGAGAAAGCGGATGATGGATAAATACCTGTCGCTTGTCTGCAGAGAAGAAATCGAGCAGCGCTGCAAAAAGGTATTTCCTTATTTTGAAAAGCTGGGGGTTACATGGCCGGAAATTCGGATTCGCAGCATGGTATCAAGATGGGGAAGCTGTCACCCGACAAAGGGCATTCTGACCTTTGCCAGACAGCTGATAGAAGTGCCGGAGCAGTGTATCGATTATGTGGTGGTGCATGAATTTGCGCACTTTATACATCCCAATCATTCTGCGGCGTTTCACGACTTCCTTGGGGAAATAATGCCGGACTGGAAACAGCGCAAAGCCCTGTTGAACAGCAGGTCCTGGATCAGATGATTTTTGAACGTCAGGAGTGGGGATGAGGACTGATCCGGCACGGCAAAATCGGATCACGTATGAATGATATCGGCCACGGCGGCAGAGTCAAGATCATGAAGAGAAATGAGCTGTTTGGGCGCATCGGTGATGCATCCGGCCGCTTTTTCGTACCATGCCACATCGTGCCAGGCCCCGTGTTTATAGCCGGAATGATGCCAGAGCCCACACAGGGTAAAACCGAGCGCTTCATGCATCTTTTGACTTCTTTCGTTCGGACTTGTGATGCAGGCATAAAAATTCCGGAAATTTTGCAGGGTCAGAAGCTGCATCAGAACATCATAAAGGCGGGGGCCGATTTTCTGCCCCCGGGCTTTGGGCGCCAGATAGATAGACAGCTCTGCGCCCCACTGATAAGCCGCTCTCTCCTTGAAACGATGGGCATAGGCATATCCCAGAATTTCTCCTTCGTGTTCACAGACAAGATAGGGATAAAAAGAGGAAATTTCCTCAATACGGGAAGCGAATTCTTCCGGAGACGGAACCTCATATTCGAAGGTGATGGAGGTGTTCTCCACATAGGGCGCATAAATGGCAAGCAGTGCCTGCGCGTCCTGTTTTTGGGCGAATCGGATGGTAATTTCATTCATGGCAAAACAACTGCGCTGCAGACGGGCTGCAGCGCTTTCCTTTTCTTTATTAATCAGGGTAATATATGTCCCGCAGCGAGATAGAGGCGATACCACTCTTCGCGGGTCAGGGTGATTTCGGTGGCTTTCACGATTTCTGCCAGGCGAAAAGCCTTTGTGGTGCCGGAAACAAGCTGCATTTTTGCAGGGTGACGAAGAATCCATGCTGCAGCGATTGTGGTGGCGCTTACAGCATACTTTTCGGCCAGTTCATTCAGAACCTTATTCAGCTCGGGATACTTGTCGCTTCCGATAAAAATTCCCTCAAAGAATCCGTAACGGAAAGGAGACCAGGTCTGAATGGTGATATCATTTAAACGGCAGAAATCCAGAATACTGTCATCGCGATCCGCTGCGCCGGGAGTTTCCATGTTCACTTCCATACCGCTTTGAATCATGCCGGCATTGGTAAGGGAGAACTGAAGCTGATCGCAGACGATCGGCTGCTTTATATATTTTTCCAGCAGTTTAATCTGGGCGGATTTGTGGTTGGAGACGCCAAAATGGCGCACCTTCCCGGAGGCTTGCAGAATATCAAAGGCTTCGGCCACCTCTTCGGGTTCCACCAAAGCATCGGGGCGATGCAGGGCAAGTACATCCAGATAATCGGTTTTTAAACGGCTTAAAATGCCGTCTACACTAGAGAGAATGTGCTCTTTTGAAAAATCATACATCACACCGGAAACAATGCCGCATTTGGACTGCAGAATGATTTTCTCACGAACGGAAGGTGACATATGAATGGCATCCGCAAACATGCGCTCACATCTGCCCGCACCGTAGATGTCTGCGTGTTCAAAGAAGTTACAGCCCATTTCCAGGGCCGATTGGACAAAATGTTCCGCTTCTGCGAAAGTCCTGTCACCGATGGACATGCAGCCGACTGCGATTGCCGGAACTTCCATGCCGCTTTTTCCTAACTCGATATACTTCATGATAACCTCCTGATGGTACGAAAGGAATTGCCCGGTTTCCGAGCGCCTGTTTTTATAATCATATCACTTCAAGTGCACTTTAAGTCAAGACAAATGTATACATAAGGAAAAGGAGCGAAAACATTACGGGAAAAGAGTCCTTTTGCAGGTGTCGGCATTCGGTGCTTCTTATTTTCTTAAAAGGATATCCATAAAGTCCTCGCCGGTTATGGTCTCGTGCTCATACAGGTATTTTGCCAGTTCGTGCAGTTTTGAAATATTATCCTGCAGGATTTTTAATGCTTTTTCATGCTGGGCGCGGACAACCTCTACGGTTTTTTGGTCAATCTGAGTCTGAGTTTCCGCAGAACATGCCAGCGATGCGTCA
Source organism: Lachnospiraceae bacterium (assembly GCA_017482485.1). GTDB lineage: Bacteria > Bacillota > Clostridia > Lachnospirales > Lachnospiraceae > Gallintestinimicrobium. The sequence continues at coordinate 15,730 of JAFUMV010000099.1, read as the reverse complement.
CCGCCGAGGTACTGGTTGGAAATATGCTCCATGGCAACCATGTCAAATTCATCGCTCATACCGTATCTGGTAATCATAGCGCGCGCAAGCCTGGTGGCCTGTTCTATATCATTGGACGCGCCGGTGGTGATAGAGTGAAAAATAAGCTCCTCAGCAGCACGGCCGCCGGTAAAGGTAGCGATCTTATTCTCGATTTCTTCTTTGGACATCAGGAAATGCTCGCCGTCCTCTACCTGCATGGTGTAACCTAAAGCACCGCTGGTGCGGGGAATAATCGTAATTTTGTGAACAGGGGCGGAGTTGGTCTGCATGGCAGCGACCAGTGCATGGCCGATTTCATGGTAGGAAACAATGAGCTTTTCCTTTTCGGAAAGCACACGGTTCTTTTTCTGATAACCGGCAATAACAACTTCGATACTTTCTTCCATGTCCGCCTGTGTTGCAAAACAACGGCCATCGCGGACTGCGCGCAGCGCGGCTTCGTTGACAATGTTTGCAAGCTCTGCGCCGGAAGCACCGGAAGCTGCTTTTGCAATATCACGGAAGTTTACATTATCCGCAATTTTAATTTTCTTTGCGTGAACTCTCAGAATATCTTCGCGGCCCTGCAGGTCGGGAAGTTCAACCGGAATACGCCTGTCAAAACGCCCGGGGCGCAGCAGCGCAGGATCCAGAGAATCCGGTCTGTTGGTGGCTGCCAGGATGACAACACCTTTGGAGCCATCGAAGCCATCCATCTCCGTGAGCAGCTGATTTAAGGTCTGTTCCCGCTCATCATTGCCGGAGAAATTGCCGTCACGCTTTTTACCAATCGTATCAATTTCATCGATGAAAACAATACAGGGAGCCTTTTCATTTGCCTGCTTGAAAAGATCACGCACTTTCGCAGCGCCCATGCCGACAAACATTTCCACGAATTCGGAGCCGGAGATGGAGAAGAACGGAACGTCCGCTTCACCGGCCACTGCCTTTGCCAACAGCGTTTTACCGGTTCCGGGAGGGCCTACAAGCAGAGCGCCTTTGGGCATGGAGGCGCCGATTTCGCGGTATTTTTCCGGATTGTGCAGATAATCAACGATTTCGGTCAGCAGCTCCTTCGCTTCATCTTCGCCGGCCACATCGGAGAATTTGATGCCGGTGGAAGATTTTACATATACTTTTGCATTGCTCTTGCCAAAGGACATTGCACCGCCGGCCATATTGCTGTTCATCTTTTTAAACAGCATCTGTCCAATTGCTGCGAAAATCACCATTGGAAGGATGAACCCGAAAAGAAGATTCATCAGAGGAGATGACTGAGTGGGTATTACACTGGTGAAATCCACACCTGAGGTATACAGACGTTCAATCAGTTCGTCACTCATGTTCAGGATACCGGTTTTGCAAATCTGAGTTCTTTCATTGACTTCGATTGTGTAATAGATCGTATAGCTTTCTGCATCAAATTCGACTTCTTTGATCTGACCTGCATCCAGATTCATCAGAAAGTCACGATAGCTGGTCTCTTTGACACTGCGTTCCATCAGCCAGGGCATTACGAAGATGTTCAGCACCAGAGTGACAACCAGTGCGATGATCACGTAAGTAGCCAGCACTTTTTGCGGTTTTTTGTTATCGGGGTTGGTGGTCATAGATTTTCCTCCATATAAAAATCTGTTTCAACTGAAACTATTATTGCCTGAATGAATTTAAAATGCAATTAATCAAATGGTAAGAAAATCTAAAAGATGTGTAAATTTAGAATGAGCAGCTCCCAGAGTGGAAGTTGTTGCTTCGCAATCCGCTCGCGCGCGAAAATGCCGCGCTGCGAAATTCTGTTTTTATGTAATTTTAGCGGAAAAGACAACAAAAAAAGCACCATCCCCAAGGCTCTTGTGTCCTTAAAAATGGTACTTGACTGGACCGCCAGGGGTTCGAACCCTGGACACCCTGATTAAGAGTCAGGTGCTCTACCAACTGAGCTAGCGGTCCGTGTTGTGTTGTGTTGTGTTCCTCAACGCAAGATGTATATTATCACATGTAAAAAGGAAATGCAACACTTTTTTTAAAAAAAATCAAAAAAATTTTGGAAGACTTTTGGAAGTCTCTGGAAGGAACCGCTGCCGGGTGTGTTTTTTTAAATTTATACATCCGAGCATTTCCACTATTTCCATTTACGGTTACAGCAATTTAGAATACACTAGACCCAGAAAGAAACAACAAAAATAAATTACAGGAGGTACATAGTTATGAAAAAGAGATGGTTAACAAAAGCATGCTCCGTTGCACTTGTTGCGACAATGCTGACGGGGATGACTGCCTGCGGAACAACGGAATCGGATGGCAGTTCGCCGAAGGAAAGTTCTGCAGAAGCGTCAAAAGCAGAACCGGTAGAAATTACTGCAATGATTACCCAGTCCCGCTACTATAACGGTCTGCAGAACATGATCAAGAAGCTGGAGGAGGAAGAGAACATTTCCATCGATGTTCAGGTTGTACCGGATGAACAGTATGAGGAGCTGATGAAAATGAAGCTCAACTCCGGCGAAAGCGCTGACATCATTGACTACAATATTCCGACAATTTACGATATTGTTGATCCTGAGAAATTCTTTGCGGATCTCAGCGATGAAGCCTGGGTTGATAATTTACTGAATCCGAATACCGTATTATATAAAGGAAAGGTATATGGCTTCCCGTTCCAGTCACTGCAGGGGCTTCACGGTTTTATTTATAACAAAGCTATCTTTGAAGATCTTGGCCTTACAGTACCGATGACATGGGATGAGTTTTTGGATGTTTGTGAAACCATTAAAAACGAAGGTGACGGTATCGTGCCGCTGCATTTTCCCAAAGATACCTGGGTACCTCAGATCATCATAACTGACAATATGACGAAAGCGCTGGGGCTGGAAGGCAACGCAGAATATGGTGAAAAACTGCGAACAAATCAGGCAAAATGGACGGACAATGAAAGCTTTGCACAGGTTATTGATTATTATATTGATTTGTTCAATAAGGGCTATGTAAACGAAGATTATCTTTCCGCTACTTACGATAATTCTATTGAAGCAGTCGGAACCGGTAAAGCAGCGATGCATTTCAATGGTGACTTCTTTGCAGCATCCGTTTTGGAAGCTTATCCGGATGTTCAGCTTGGAATGTTCAATGTGCCAATGCCGACGGCTGCTGAAGATATTATCTCTGCAAACACCGCTTCCGTAGGATTTGTCGCATATAAGGATTCTGAAAAGCTGGATACAGTTAAGAAGGTGTTTGAGCTTTGGTCCACACCTGAATATGCGGACCTTTACTTTGCGGATCGTGCCGGCTTCCCTGCATTCAAGGGCGTAAATGGCGGCGATACACCGGACTACCTTACAGAAATGAAAGACAAGTACCTTGATACAGGTAAATATACAAAAGCATTTGATGCGATGCTTGGCGTTGGAGTAACCGCTGTTCAGAATTATTCCTGGGTTTATTATCTGGATGCACCCGGAAAAGGCATGACCGGCAGTGAAGTATTGGAAAAATTCCAGAGCGATTACGAAAGCTATATGAAAGAAAATAATCAGCCTGGATTCTAAGCGAATATTCATTTAATGTGACCTGTTCCGTAAAAGCGGGACAGGTCACATTGATAAAGGAGGGAAAACCGTTGAAACGCTTAATACACAGAAAAAAAGCAGGCCTTTTTTACCCGATCTGGTTTGCGGGACCGGCCATAGTCATCTATGGCATTTTTTATCTTATTCCTATCTTTTTTGCATTTGTGATGTCGTTTACAGACTGGAACATGAACAGATTTATGGAACCTGTTTTTAACGGTTTTGAAAATTTTCAAAAACTTTTTAATGACGAGGTATTTGTGCGTTCCATAGGCAACACTTTTTTATTTGCCGTTACGACAACAATTGGTAAGATCGTTTTGGGCCTGGCACTTGCATTGCTTTTGGTAAAGCCGGTAAAAGGCAATAATATTTTCCGAACCATCTTTTATATGCCCTGTGTGTTGAGCACGGTGGTGGTGGGAATTTTATTCAATGCAATTCTGGGCAGGGATGGCCTTCTGAACGAATTTACCGCTGTTTTGGGGATAAAGCCCATTGACTGGCTGGGCAGCTATTCCACGGCAATGCTCTGGATCATATTGATGGAAATCTGGATGTGGGGCGGCTTTTGTATGTTCATTTTTATCTCCGGCCTGCAGTCCATTCCGCAGGAGTACTATGAATGTGCGGAAATTGAGGGCGCTTCCAAAACTGCAAAATTTTTTAAGATCACGCTCCCGCTGCTTATGCCGTCATTTACAGTCGTGATGACGCTGAATATAACGGGCGGCCTCAAAGTGTTCGATATGGTCTATATTCTGACGAATGGCGGTCCCGGTTTTGACACACAGGTTCTGAATACATATACTTACCGCTCATTCTCAATGGGATTTCTGGGACAATCCTGTGCCAGTGCCGTGATTTTGTCGGTAATCATTGTTCTGGTTACTTTTACGGTCAATAACTTCCTGAAGAAACGGGAGGTAGAGATGTAATGAAAGCACGCAGAAAAATAGAAAAAACATTTACTTTTTTCGTGTTATTGGCAGTGGGAATCATTTATCTGGTGCCCATTCTCATGATGCTGCTGGGGTCCTTTAAGGACGCAGGAGAAGTTTTGCAGTTTAATCTGGCACTGCCGACCATCTGGCATCCGGAAAACTATTTATATGTACTGGAAACGGGAAATATTTTGAGAGGATACGCAAACAGTCTGATTGTTACTGTCAGCGCCGTTATTGTCACACTGCTGTCAGGAGCATTTGCCGGTATTGTGATTGCAAGAAATTCCGGGCGCTCCAGCAATGCATTGTACTATTATTTCATTTTTGGACTGACTGCAACGATGCAGACGGTAACGACGTTTGCACTGCTGAAAGTAATCAGATTATACGGCAGTTATTTCGGGGTTATCATGGTCTTTGTGGCGAGCAATCTGCCCTTTACGGTCATGTCGTTTACCAGTTTTGTAAAAGGCGTTCCGCGGGAACTGGATGAAGCAGCCAGCATGGATGGCTGCAGTCCAATGGGGATCATGCTGAAGATTCATCTGCCCATTTTAAAACCGATCATGGTCACCAACTTAATTATTGTGGCAATTAGCGTATGGAATAATTTAATGATTCCGCTGTATTTTTTCAACTCATCGAAAAAAATGACGATTCCGCTGACGATTTATAATTTCTTTGGCATGTATTCGAGAAACTGGCATTATGTATTCGCTGCCATGACTTTGACAGTTCTGCCTGTCATTATCCTGTACCTGTGTTTACAGAAGCATATTGTTGCCGGAATGACAGCCGGCGCTGTAAAAGGCTGATCGCATACAAACAGTATAAAAAATCAGGAGAGCTTTCCCACTGAGGAGAGCCTCCTGATTTTTTATGAATGATTAATTTTGCGATATTGGGTTGGATAATATCCCGTCGCCTTTTTAAAGACTTTTGAAAAATAGACAGAATCGCTGTAACCTACAATTGATGCAATATCTTTAACCATCATATCCGATGAAGAGAGGAGCATTTCTTTTGCCTTCTCCATTCTGAGCTGAAGAATATAGTCGGATGGGGATACTCCTTTATTTTGCTTGAACAGCTTGCTGATATAAGATGGAACAAATCCGAAGCGGTCTGACAGCATCTGGTTCGTAATGGGCATATCCAGATTATTGTGAATAAATTCCTCTATGTTGCGGATTAAGGTATCTTTGTCCGTTTCAGAAGGGTTCTGTGCGGTTAATATCTCGTGAACGGAAGAAAGAACATCCTGTGACAGTTCCGCCCAGCTGAGAGCACCGGTGATCATTTCGGAAACATTAAAAAAATCATCGTTCAGTGTGGGAAATACCCTCTTCAAAAGCAGATAAATCTGATCTAAAATGCGCATCAGATTGGCTTGGGTAATCGATCTTTTTTGAAGATCCTTCAGTAATTTTAAAAAGCAATTTTGAAACTGATCATAGTTTTTCTGCTGGATGGCAAGGTAAAAAAGGTTGTAAAAATCGGGCATCAGAATATATTCTTCATCGGGAACATTGTTTCGATTCTCCGTGATAATGCCGGCCATACCAAACACGGAATACTTTTTCAGCAATGTGCGAAGCTGCGTTGCGGTCGGATACACATCCCGGTCCCCGGCCATGCGGCCGGAAACCGCAAGGGTGATAGGAATGGAGCCTGTATTCAGCTTTTTAGAAAGCTGTTTTATAAATGTGTTGATATCATTATTGGAAGCCAGATCAATAATGAGAATGTTTTCGGCAGGAGTTTTTCCCTGAAAGCTCCAGCAGAAAGCATCTTGATTATCCGGCAGCAGCAGTTTCCGGGCGGCTAATTCAAGAGAAATATCATGCCAGTATTTTTCTCCGGGCAGAAATGTTTCGGCTAATGGAAAAGACCCGGCACAGGCATGTATCATATACAGATTTTGATGTCGATTACTCAAAATCTGTTTATTGATCTCAGAGTTTCTGCTGAAAATAAGGGTTTCCAGGTAGTTTCGCTTATCCGCTTCGTTCAGAAAAACAAATTTGTGATAAATTTTCTCGAGAGTCTCACGCAGAGAATCGATCTGAATCGGCTTGAGAAGATAATTTATGGCACCATAGCGAAGCGCACTTTGCGCATAGTTGAAGTCTGCATAGCCGCTCAAAACAACCACAGGTAAAGACGGATATTTTGCGCGGATTTTCTGCATCAGTTCAACACCGTCACAAATGGGCATGTTAATATCTGTGAAAACAACATCTATCTGCATACTTTCCAAACGTTCCAAGGCTTCCAGGCCATCATAAGCGGTTGCGCAAACCTCAAACCTGGAATCGGTCTCTTCGATGAGTCTGCAAATTCCCCGTAAAATCGGAGGTTCATCCTCAACAACCATTACCCGAATCATAATATTTTTCCTCCTATTGTTATCACAGTGCCAACTTCAGGCGAAGAGGCAACAAGAAACCAGACATCTCCTTTATACAGCAGCTTTAGCCGAAGAAAGATATTGACCAGACAAAGTCCGCCGATCTGCAGGGATTTCATTTTTTCTTTTGCATTCTGCACATCAAAATCTGTCTTGAAGTGTTCAAAGTTTTCAAGCGCCTGCCGGTCAAATCCGGAACCGTTGTCCTCTATCTGTATCTCCCACAGTGATTCATTGCAGTGAGCACAGATTTTTATTTTCCATGGAGGACGCTTGTTCTTGAAAGCATGCTGGAAGCAGTTTTCAGCCAATGGCTGCAAAATAAGCTTTGGAACCTGAACAGTACCGCATAATGCATCGGTTTCTATTTCATAGATAAATCGGTCTTCATAACGAAATTTCATCAGTTCCAGATAATTTTTCGTGTAATTGATTTCCTCCTGTATCGAGCAGAGCATATCCTGATAGGAGGCTGTATAACGCAGCATTTGGGAAAGGGTATCGCATATTTGGGGGATGTTTTCTGTCTGCTTATCTGCGGCCTGCAAACTGATAATTGTGAGAATATTGTATAAAAAGTGAGGATTCATCTGTGCCTGCAGGGCCATGAGTGAGGATTCGAATTCGCTTGTCTTCGTTTCCAGCAATTCATCGATGGAATTCTGAAGCCGGTGGAACATTCTGTCAAATGCTTCGTTAATGCGCTGGATTTCATCGTTGGAGCCGTCCGGTATCAACTCCCAGGATAAGTGGTTGAGGTTGATGGATTCTACGGATTTCTGCAGACGAATCAGCGATTTGGTCAAATGACGGAGAATCAGGTAATCACTTGCTGTAACAAGGATGATGATCAGTATGGCGGCAGCAAAAAGAAGAAACCAGAACGTGGTCAGGGATGCAGTGATTGTGCTGCAAGGCTGTGCCAATACGACTGTATAGTCTAATTCGTTCATTGGAGATGCAGAGATTAAAGTATTTTCCGCTCTTTGAGAAATCGCCTGAGGAGAGGCTGCACACAGATCGAGATAGACATTCATAAACAGGTCTGACGATTCTGCGTCAGCGGTAGTATAAATAATTCTGTTTTTCTCATCTAATATGTAACCGCTGACAGACGGATCCAGCGAATCGAATAATTCTGTCATTCGTATAAGAGGGTGCTGAACTTCCACATATCCCAGGCTTTTTACTTCCCACAAAATATCGTAGTTCTTGATTTCACGCACAACGGAAAACATGAGCTGGTCATCCAGACGGTCATTTGGAACGGTGAAAGGGTCTTCACGCGGCGCAATATAGTATGTGAAATGATTCAAGTCGCCATGATAGTAATCGTGCAGTTCGGAAAATTCATCACTTTCAAAATACTCACTGACAGCACTTGTTGATGTAATGCGTGTTCCTGAATAGATGAAATCTCCGCTGTCGTTATAAAGACAGATTCTGGCAGTCACATTTTTCTTGAAATTATAGGAATTTATATAGTTTACCAGTTCATGGGTATAAAGAGGATCCTGTTCAAAATAATTACCGGGTTCACCTGCCGGCAGTCGTTCGAATTCCTGTACGATAAAAGGATTATCGGCAATCTGCAGGGCAGTTTTGTCCATGTTGTAAATGACAGTATCCAACTGTTCACTGATTTTGGATGAAAGAGTATTCAGGCTGCGAAGCGCTTTTGCCTGTTCACTGTTCATAACATAAAAATAGAAATATACCAAAAGAGCACATATTAATACGGAGATGATCGAAAAATGGCTAAAGAGCAGCTTGGTTTGCAAATTCCAGGTCTTTTTCTTTCTTTTCATAACAATACACCTCAGCCAATATTTGCAGATTAGTATACCATAAGGAGATAAATCCGTGTGACTTTTTAAAAATTTTACATCTCAACATTTCACATATTTCCATCTGCCACACCGTCGGGATTGACGAAAAGAAGGAAATGAAATATGATGATACTGTTCACAAACGCGGTGATAAGCAGGCCGGCAAAGGATCGGAAAACGGCTGCAAAATAAAGCCACCGCAATTTAGGGAGGTCAGAAATGATTTTTGACAGTCATGCCCATTATAATGATGAGGCTTTTTCCGAAGATAGAGATGTGCTGCTTGGCAGCATGCGGGAAAACGGCGTGGGTTATATCATCAACGCCTGTTCGGACTGGAATTCCGTGCAGGAGACATTAACCCTGATGGAAAAATATTCTTTCATGTACGGCGCTCTCGGTATACACCCTTCTGATATAGCAGATATGGACGAAGAACGGTTTGCACAGATCAGGCAGCTTTTTAAAAATCCGAAGGCGGTGGCAGTAGGGGAGATCGGCCTGGACTATTACTGGGACAAGGAAGAGGCGGTGCAGAAGAATCAGAGAGAATGGTTTTCCAGACAGCTTTTGCTTGCCGGAGAACTTGGCAGACCTGTGGTGATTCATTCCAGAGAGGCGGCGAAGGACACCTATGATGTGATGGCTGCATCGGGAGCAAAAGACCTGCAGGGTGTGATTCACTGCTTTTCCTATACGAAAGAGATGGCGCGGGAATTTTTGAAATGGGACTACTATTTCGGTATCGGCGGAGTCATTACCTTTAAAAATGCGAAGAAGCTGAAAGAAGCGGTGGAATATATCCCCATGGATCGAATCCTGTTGGAAACGGACTGCCCTTATCTGGCACCTGAACCGAATCGGGGCAAACGGAATTCTTCCCTGAATCTTCCTTATGTGGCGCAGGCGATTGCGGATATCAAAGGGATTACGGCAGCGGAAGTGGTGGAGATCACCTGCCGCAATGCAAAACAGCTTTTTTCCATCGAAGCAGAATAAAGGGCAGGGATTTGCAAAAAAGCCGGGACGGACAGCAAACGGTGAAAGCTACATTAATTGCAGCCGCAAAAGCGGCAGAATGAGAGGAAGCATGGCAACACTTGGGATACCTTCCAATACCATTGCGGTATTGCAGAAATATAATTTTAATTTTCAAAAAAAATTCGGGCAGAACTTCCTGATCGATACGCATGTGCTGGAAAAAATCATTGGTGCAGCGAACATCACAAAGCAGGACTGCGTGGTGGAAATCGGCCCGGGCATCGGCACAATGACTCAGTATCTGGCAGAAAGCGCAGGAAATGTGGTAGCGGTGGAAATTGACAAGGCGCTGATTCCGATTCTTCAGGACACACTTTCCGAGTATGACAACGTGGAAGTGATCAATGAAGATATTTTAAAGGTGGATCTGCAGAAGCTGGTGGATGAAAAGAACGGCGGCCGTCCGATCAAGGTGGTGGCGAACCTTCCCTATTATATCACCACCCCCATCGTGATGGGACTGTTTGAAAGCCATGTGCCGCTTCAGTCCATCACAATCATGGTGCAGAAGGAAGTGGCGGAGCGCATGCAGGCGGGGCCGGGCAGTAAGGACTACGGCGCTCTGTCTTTGGCGGTGCAGTTTTATTCCAAAGCGGAAATTGTGGCCAACGTGCCGCCCAACTGCTTTATCCCCAGACCAAACGTGGGCAGTGCGGTGATTCGCCTGACCAGACACAGCGAGCCGACTGTGCAGGTAAATGATGAAAAACTCATGTTCTCCATCATCCGGGCGTCGTTTAATCAGCGCCGCAAGATGCTGACCAACGGACTGGCAAATGCGGCAGGATTGTCATTCAGTAAAGAAAGCATAAGAGAAGCCCTGCTTGCCATGGGCGTTTCTGAAAACGTGCGCGGCGAAGCGCTGACGCTGGAACAGTTTGCACAGCTGTCAAACCTGCTGGGAGGAATGAAATGATAAAAGCGGTAGTTTTTGACATGGACGGAGTTCTCTTCGACACAGAGCGGATCAGCTGTGAATGTTTTTTGGAAGCAGCAAAACAGCTTAAACTTCAAATTCCTGAAGAGGCAGTTTACGGCTGTCTGGGACTGAATCAGACAGACGGAAAGGCCCATGTGCTCAAATGCGTAGAGCCGTTTTACCCCGACGGAACCTTTCCTTATGAACTTTGGCATCAAAAAGTGCTGGAACTGTTTTCGGAATGCTTAAAAGACGGAGCGCCTGTGATGAAGGGAGTCTTTGAGCTGCTGGATTTTTTGCGTGACAAGAAAATCAAAATGGCGGTAGCCTCCTCTACCAATTACGATCGGGTGATGTCCAATCTGACGCACTGCGGCATTAATGTATACTTTTCGGAGGTGATCACGGGAAATATGGTGGAGCACAGTAAACCCGATCCGGATATTTATCTGAAAGCCTGCAGAGCGCTTGAGGTAAATCCCGACCAGGCCATGGCTGTGGAAGACTCCCCTAACGGCATCCGGGCAGCAGCGGCAGCAGGAATGGTAACTGTGATGGTTCCCGATTTGATTCCTGCCACACCGGAATTGGAAAAACTGTTTGACATGAAATTTGATTCGCTTGTGGAATTGAGAAAATATTTTGAAAGTGTGATTGAGGGCTGAGCCAGAGGGATAGCGCCAAAGGCCGCGGACTTTTTGACACATACTTTGAAAGGGGAGCGTTTTTATGACGCCGGTAGAAAAATTACAACTGAAAAATGCGGCAATGCGTGTATTGCATGCACCGGGTGGTCCGCTTTCCCAAAAAGGAAGCCGGCCGATGGCACAGCCATCTGCAAGCAATGCCGCCTGGACAGGCGGGACAAAGTCAGCAGCTTCAAAAGCGCTACTGGAAATGACCCTGGTCTTTGACATGTCACTTTCCCAGGAAAAGGTGCGGGCAGCAGGCGCGGACATTATTTCAGCTCTGAAAAATGCGGATGAAATTTTCAGAAACGTACGGTGCAATGTTGTCTGGTGGCATTCTGATGAAAAAATCTTGCATGAAGTGGCTGCTGCACCCATGATACAAATGGGACGCAGCTTTGAAGGATGGGAGCAGAATCTGCAGAAAAAGCGTCTGGGAATACTGATGGATGATCTGAAAAAATTTCAGGCCAGAGCAAGGCTGCTGATCGTGGTGACCAATGAAACGGAAGTCTTTGAGGATGCAAAGCTGCTGCATGACAGCCTGAATCCTTTTTTATATCACAGGCTCATCCTTGTGACGCCTTCTGGACTTATGACAGGCCGCCAGCTGCTTGCAAAGTGCTCCGGAATGCTTTGTTCAAAAAACGATTAAAAAACAGTGGAAGAAGAAGGAAAGCCGCGGTAAAATAAAATATGGACCGTAATTTGGCAAACAATTACTCCGAACGATGAAAGGAGCAGAAAATGAAATTTACATTTGCACACAATAATCTGAATGTGACTGATCTGGAACGTTCCCTCGCCTTCTATAAGGAAGCGCTGGGATTGGAGGTACTAAGGCGAAAGGACGCTGCTGACGGCAGCTTTACACTGGTATATCTGACGGATGGCGTGATGCCTCATCTTTTGGAGCTCACCTGGCTGCGTGACTGGGAAAAGGATCACTATGACCTTGGGGATAATGAAATTCATCTGGCATTTGCAGTGGACGATATGGAAGCTGCCCTTGCTAAGCATAAGGAAATGAACTGCGTATGCTTTGAAAATGAAGCCATGGGAATTTACTTCATTGAAGATCCCGATGGATATTGGATTGAAGTTGTGCCGGCAAAATAGTTGGCATCGCTTCGGCCATCAGTGGAAAAGGGAATGCAAGTGCCTTTCCTCTGATAAGAGATGAACACAATCAGAATATGACAGCAGTTCGTTTTCTGCAGGAAACGGACGGATAGGAGAACATGTGAGAACAATACAGGTAACAGATGTGACAGATGCTATCCGGGAAATGTGCATTGAAGCAAATCATCAGCTTTCACCGGATATGCGTCGGGTATTTGAAAGCGCTTGCCGGAGTGAAAAATCTCCTCTGGGAAAACAGATTCTGGAGCAGCTTTCTGATAATTTAAAGATTGCGGAGCAGGATATGATCCCAATCTGTCAGGATACCGGAATGGCGGTTGTTTTCATTGAGATCGGGCAGGAGGTTCACTTTGAAGGCGGAAGCCTGGAAGATGCCATCAATGAAGGGATACGCAGAGGCTACGTGGATGGATATTTGCGTAAATCTGTGGTAAAAGACCCGCTGATCAGAGAAAATACGAAGGATAACACCCCCGGAGTCATCCACTATAAAATTGTCCCCGGAGATAAAGTAAAAATTACTGTGGCGCCCAAAGGCTTCGGCAGTGAAAATATGAGCCGCGTTTTCATGCTTAAGCCCGCTGACGGCATCGAAGGTGTAAAAAATGCGATTCTGACTGCAGTAAAAGATGCAGGCCCCAACGCTTGTCCACCCATGGTGGTAGGCGTAGGCGTAGGCGGAACATTCGAAAAATGTGCGCTGATGGCAAAACAGGCGCTGACCCGTCCGGCAGGAGTACACTCTGAAATTCCATATGTAAAGGAAATGGAAGAAGAGCTTCTTACACGCATAAACAGGACAGGGATCGGCCCTGGCGGTCTGGGCGGAACCACCACTGCGCTTGCTGTAAATATTAATACATATCCCACTCACATCGCGGGACTTCCCGTGGCAGTAAACATTTGCTGTCATGTGAACCGGCATGCTGTGAGAGAACTGTAAAGCATTGATGAGTGTGTTTCTTCTATATATATAGTATTGAGGTAAAATATGAAATACAAGATGTATTATATAGAAGCAGCAATTGAAAATAGCATTCGTCCAAAGTGAATAAAACAGAACTGATTGAGGAAGTAGACTATGGAAAAACATATTAATGTGCCGCTGTCCAAGGAAGATATAGAGGCTTTGCGGGCTGGAGATTACGTTTATCTGACAGGAACCATCTATACCGCCAGGGATGCAGCGCACAAAAGAATGCAGGAAGCCCTGGATGCCGGGGAAAAGCTTCCGGTCGATGTCAACGGAAACGTGATTTATTATATGGGCCCCTCTCCCGCGCGGGAAGGACGTCCCATCGGCTCTGCGGGTCCCACTACTGCGAGCAGAATGGATAAGTACACGCCTGCGCTGCTGGATCTGGGCATGAGCGGGATGATCGGGAAAGGGCGCAGATCTGCGGCGGTAAAAGACGCTGTGGTTCGTAACGGGGCGATTTACTTCGCTGCTGTAGGTGGAGCCGGTGCGCTTTTATCCAAATCCATTGTGTCTTCAGAAATTGTGGCCTATGAGGATCTGGGAACGGAAGCGATCAGAAAACTGACGGTAAAGAACTTTCCGGTTATTGTTTGTATGGACAGGAAAGGAAACGATTTGTACGAAACAGCTGCAAAAGAATACCAGGGAGAATAATCATACATGAAAAGAATTATTTTAATGGTACTGTATAATATCCTTTTGGTTCCGTTCTTATGGTGCAAATTATGCTACATGGGGAAAAATGCCAAAGACTACAGTCAGGAGGAGCGGTGGAAGTTTTTACAGCTCCTCACCCGGAGAGCCAATAAAGGCGGCAGAGTCACCATAGAGGTATACCATCCCGAAAACATTCCGGAAGAAGAGAACTTCATCTTTTTTCCAAACCATCAGGGACTGTTTGATGTGCTGGCGATGATTCAGAGCTGCCCGCGTTTCTTTGCTGTTGTAAATAAAAAAGAAGTGGGTAATATTCCGCTGCTCAAACAGGTATTTCAGATCATGGGTGCTTATTCCATGGATCGGGAAGATCTGCGCCAGTCAGTGGAAATTATCAATAAGGTAGCAGCGGATGTAAAGGGCGGTAAAAACTTCCTGATTTTTGCGGAAGGAACACGCAGCAAGCTTGGAAACCAACCGCAGGAGTTCAAAGGCGGCAGTTTTAAAAGCGCATATAAAGCCAAATGTCCCGTTGTGCCTGTGGCGCTGGTGGATTCCTATATACCCTTTGACAGAAACACCATTAAAAAGGCAACCGTAAAAGTAATCTATTTAAAACCGATTCCTTATGATGAATATAAAGGAATGAAAACGGTGGAACTTGCGGCAGAAGTAAAAAGAAGAATAGAAGAAGCAATTGCTGAGCATACTGCATGATATGATTCGGCATAAAAAGAAAACGGCCGCCCAATTGCGCAGTCAGTCTGTGTGATTGGGCGGCGTTAAAGTCTGTTGGACGCTCCTGACCGAACTAATGCCAGAAAAAATCATTCGATAGAAAAAAATGAAAAAAAGGTGTTGACAGCTGGTGTACCAGCGTATATAATAACTAATGCGTCAGACAAAGGACGTACAACTGAATATTGGCAGAGGCTTGGTTCAGATGTTTGGAGAAATACTCAAGAGGCTGAAGAGGCGCCCCTGCTAAGGGTGTAGGTCGTGTTAAGCGGCGCGAGGGTTCAAATCCCTCTTTCTCCGTTAGCTCTGTCAATGAAAAAGAGAATCCTGCAGTTTGGGTTTCTTTTTTTTACGGTGAATACCATAGTTGTTCGCGACTGTGAAGTCGATGAAAACTGCAAGTAAAAAACTTGCAAAAAAGTTATTGACAAACACCGGAAACAGTGTTATGATAAAATTCCACTGTGGACATGATCGGTGGGACAACCTCTGAAAAGAAGTTGAAAAAGTTCTTGACAAAAGCAAACGGATCTGATAAAATTAATAACCGTTGCGGAAGTCAGAAGCTAACGAACTTCTGAAAAGAAGTTGAAAAAAGTTTTAAAAAGTGCTTGACAAACCAAAACGAACATGATATAGTAATGAACGTTGCGGCGGACAACAAGCCGAAACAAGAAGAACTGCGAAGCACTTCTTCTGTACCTTGACAAATAAACAGTAATGCAACCCTGAAAATTCTAAAAAACAGGAACAAGGTTTCCTGGTTTGAATTTCAGAGAACAAAAACC
>JAFUMV010000098.1 GCA_017482485.1 Lachnospiraceae bacterium | reverse complement strand
TAGCCGATCAGCTTGATGTGATAGCCACAAAAGATGATGGCTACGAGAAAAGCGTCTGATGTAGCCATTTTGTAGCCACTAAAAAACAAGAATCCCGAAAACCCCTGTATTTTCAAGGGTTTTCGGGACTCGAAAGACTAAATTAACTTATTCCCACTCGATCGTGCCAATCGGCTTGGGAGTCAGATCCATCACCACGCGGTTGATGCCGTCCACTTCATGTGTGATGCGGTCGGTGATGTGGTGCAGCAGCGCATAAGGGATTTCTTCGATGGTAGCGGTCATCGCATCTGTGGTGTTGACAGCGCGGATGATCGCCGGCCAGCCTTCGTAACGCTTGCCGTCTTTTACGCCAACGCTCTTGAGATCCGGAACAGCGATGAAATACTGCCATACCTTGCCAGCCAGGCCATTTAATTCGAACTCTTCACGCAGAATAGCATCCGCTTCGCGGAGCGCATGGAGACGGTCACGGGTGATTGCGCCGAGGCAGCGAACGCCCAGACCGGGGCCCGGGAAGGGCTGACGGTATACCATGCTCTTGGGAAGGCCCAGAGCTTCGCCGACTACGCGAACTTCGTCCTTGAACAGCAATTTTACGGGCTCAACCAGTTCGAACTGCATGCCTTCGGGAAGGCCGCCTACGTTGTGATGTGCCTTCACGCCATCGCTCTCCAGAATATCGGGATAAATGGTACCCTGTGCGAGGAAAGAAATGCCTTCCAGCTTGGAAGCTTCTTCATCGAATACTTTGATGAATTCGCCGCCGATGATCTTACGTTTCTTCTCAGGCTCGGAAACGCCTGCCAAAAGATTCAGGAAACGATCGGTAGCATCCACATAGATCAGGTTTGCATCCATCTGGTTGCGGAATACTTCGATTACCTGTTCGCTCTCGCCTTTACGCATCAGACCATGATTCACATGTACACAAACCAGCTGTTTGCCGACAGCCTTAATCAGCAGTGCTGCAACAACGGAGCTGTCTACGCCGCCGGACAGTGCAAGTAATACCTTCTTATCGCCAACCTGTTCACGAATTGCGGCTATCTGCTCATCAATGAACCGGTTTGCGAGTTCCAGGGTTGTGATACGTTCCATCGTATCGGGTCTCTTATTAGAATCCATCTTGATTCCTCCTCGCAATAAATATGAATACTTAACGGGAAAAAAATTCCAAACCGTCAGTTCTCTACCCAAAAGTGTACAATATCTGTCAAAAAAACGCAATCCGCAATTTTCCGATTATGCTTTAATTGCCCATCGCATTTTTGTAGAATGGGCGCGGCTGTTTCTCACGCACTCTTCCGCAGAGGGGCGCACCACATCCTTTGCCACCTCGGCATAAACGCCCTCATTATAAAAGCGCTTAAACGCTTTCTTCACAATCCGGTCCTCACCGGAATGGAAAGTGAGGATTGCTGCCCTGCCGCCGGGCGCCAGGATGTCCGGCAGCTTTTCCATGAAGCTTTCCAGCACCTCATATTCGCTGTTCACATCAATGCGCAACGCCTGAAAAGTGCGCTGACAGGACTTCTTCACCGCTTCCTTTTTTCCTTCTTCGGGTAAAAAAGCGAGAGCATCTTCGATGGCCTGTTTTAACTGGAAGGTCGTTTCGATCTTCCTGCCCTTTTTACGATAAGAAAGAATGGTTCTCGCAATCTGCTCTGCGTAAGGCTCGTCCCCGTTTGTCACCATCATGCCGATCATTTCATCCCGGCTCATCTCTTTCAGGCGCTGCCATGCGGGCACCCCCTGCTCAGGGTTCAGCCGCAAATCCAGCGGTCCGTCGAACTTAAAAGAAAATCCCCTCTCCGGATTGTCGATCTGCATGGAAGAAAGGCCCAGATCCGCCAGCACGAAATCGAATTGTCCCGATTCCGGAAGGATCTGATCCACATCAGCAAAATTGAGCAGCTTCACAGTCAGAATCTCCGGACCAAATCCCTTCTTCTTTAGACGTTCTTTCGTCTTTACGGATTCGATAGGATCCGCATCCAATGCATACAAATGTCCCCGACCTTCCAGGCATTTGAGCATTTCACCGGAATGTCCGCCATATCCCAGGGTGGCATCCAGCCCTTTTTGTCCCGGTTTTATCTGTAAAAAATCCAGAATTTCCTGCACCATAATCGGAATGTGCATGCCCGCCGGCGTGCTGCCTTTGGAAATTACTTTTGCCACCGTATCCGCATACTTTTCCGGATTGTGCTCTTTATATTTTTCTTCAAATCGTTTCGGATGGGTGCCCGAGTAGCGGACGCGCCGTTTATGCTTTACTTCCTGCTGTTCCATAAAAATTCTCCCTGAAAAATCGTTATTTAACTCTACATTCAGAATATCATATCCGCCATTTTACGGCAAGAAAAAAGGCATCTCCCCGCTGCGCGCGAAGAGATGCCCTCACTTCTATTCTTATTTTTCGTATGTCTTATTGATCTTTTTGACCACACCGGAAAGTGCCCACAGCGCCAGTGCATTAGGGATAACCATCAGCCCGTTGAAGAAATCGGACAGATCCCAAACCAGCTGAACTTTCAGGGTGGAACCAACCACGATGAATACCAGCGCAATCAGTGAGTAAACCTTCACAGCCTTTTCACCGAACAGCCACTTCACATTGATGGCACCGAAGAAATGCCAGCCGATGATGGTGGAAAATGCGAAAAACAGCAGACAAATTGCTACGAAGATGTCACCGAAACCGCCCAGGGTTGTTGCAAAAGCTGTCTGTGTCAGCGCAATGCCGTCCTTGCCGCTGTCTAACACACCAGTGGTCAGTACGGAAAATACAGTCAGATTCAGGATGATGAATGTATCGATAAATACGCTGATCATCGCTGCAAGTCCCTGTTCGTGAGGATTCTTTGCTGTTGCGCGCGCATGTGCGTGAGGGGTGGAACCCATACCTGCTTCGTTGGAGAACAAACCTCTTGCAACACCGTAACGGATTGCTTCACGGATGGTGATGCCCGCTGCGCCGCCCAGGATTGCCTTGGGAGAAAATGCGCCGACAACGATCATTTTGATCGCTGCAGGAATTGCAGTAATGTGTGTCAGGATAACAAACAGGCTTCCCACAATGTAGATAATAGCCATGATCGGAACCAGCTTTTCCACAACGCCGGCAAGACGCTTTGTGCCGCCAAAGAAAATGAATGCCGCAAATGCTGCAATTACAACACCGACTGCCAGAGGCGGAATGCTGATATTTCTTGCGGAGAAAACTTCCGTAAACGCTACGCCGATGGAATTGGACTGTACCATGTTGCCCATAAAGCCGAGCGCCAGAATTACAAATGCTGCAAAACATACGGCCAGAACCTTGCCGAATTTTCCTTTGAAGGCCTGACGAATATAATAAACGGGACCACCTGTTATTTCGCCGTCTTCCACGGTCTTATATTCCTGGGCCAGCGTTGCCTCTGCGTAGTTGGTTGCCATTCCGAAGAATGCGGACAACCACATCCAGAAAATAGCGCCGGGACCGCCGCCGATCAGTGCGGTTGCCGCACCGGTCAGGTTACCGGTACCTACCTGTGCCGCAATTGCTGTAGCGATGGACTGGAAAGGTGTCATTTCGCCGTTCTCACCCTTTGCGCCCTTTAAGCTGAAGTTGCCGAACACCAGCTTAAAACCTTCTTTGAACTTTCTCACCTGGATGAACTTCAGTTTGAAGGTATAAAAAATGCCGGTTCCGCACAACAAAATAAGCAGTACTGAATTCCACAGTAAGCTGTTTGCAGAATCGACAAAGTTCATTAAAGCATCCATTTTTCTCTCTCCTCCGTAAATAAAATACCCCGGAGAGACGAACAAGCCCTGTCCTTTTGCCTGAGAGATCGACGGGTTTTAGTTATGCTGAGTCCGGCTTCCTGCCATGCTCCGAGCCCGATGAAATCATACTCGGATAATGGTCTGCCATACTCCAGGCTTTGCGAAGCAATGCCCATGTGACCGTCTTACACCTTCGGCGTTCTACACCCGGCTCAAAAAGCCGCCATAGAAACTCTCCAGAGTCCCCGGATCCTTGCCGGGAATTGGTTCTTGCAGCAACATATTTGCTGCTCTGAGCTGTTGTTAACACATTCTTAGCAACAACAACGAGGTTACTATATCACACTTTTTTCCTGTATGCAAGTGAAAAATGAATGTTTTTTTCACGCGGACATTTTTGATCTGACAGATCTACCTTCCCTGTTCCTTCGTATTTTCCGCCGCCTCCCTCATTCTGGCCCTTATTTCCGCGAATTCAATTGGCCGATATCCAATCCGTTCTGCGCTGATGCACACGCTCTGTTGCGAAGCATCTTTGTAGCTTGCATTGTTGTGGACGTGGCCGTAAATGTTGGCGTAGGGCATGTTGGCATTGATGTAGAGCGGTTCATGGGAAAGCAGGAAAAAATTCTGATAGAGAATGGGCCAGCGGCTGCATTCCGCAAAACCAAGACTGCGCCATTCTTCCGCAGTGTAGTGACTGTCATGGTTTCCCATGATAAGAATTTTGATCCCCTGAAGTCTTCTGAGGATTTCCCTGTCTTTTTCGGAACTGCCAAAGGCAGAGAAATCGCCCAGAACATAGACCGTGTCCTGAGCGCTCACGCACCGGTTCCAGTTTTCAATCAGACAGGCGTCCATTTCTTCTGCGCTGGAAAAAGGGCGGTTTTCATAACGAATGATGTTGCTGTCCCCGAAATGGAGGTCTGCGATGAAGAAGTCCTTCGGACCTTTCTGCGCAGCCGGCATACCTGCATCTGCCCGCATGCCGGTTAATTCCTTCTGCTGCATCATAAATCAAGAATCTCCATGGCCTCAGCCACCTGTTTTCTCACATCTTTTTCGCCCAGCCATTCCTGCTGATAGTTTAAACATCTGCACAGCCAGGTGGTGTTGGCCTGTGCCGTATCTTTTCTGTAGTGAATGTGTCCGCAGATTGCGTACTTCACATTATATTCCAGACAAAGCTGCTTTAAGCTTTCACTTCCCATAAAGGCATTTAAATAGCTCCACTGCTCTCTGCTTTCGGGCACGAGAAAGAATTCATGAGAGAGCATATGCGTCACAAGCACAATGTCCTTTCCGGGATTTTTGTCCAGCTGCTCTTTCAGGCGGTCGACAAACCAGGCGCATCTGCCTGTATTATCACGGCTCCACACATTGAAAAGGGAGTCCTGTACCGTCCTTGTGCCGATTTTCATTTTTTCAAATTCTTCAAAAGTATGCAGGTTCCGGTTTCCAAAGCTGTAATCATACCAGCCAAGATCACCCACAATCCAGGATTTTTCCGTCTCAAAGGCCTTTCCGGACAGGCAGTGTTCGTCTTCCAGATACAGGCGGTAAATTTCATCATTGTGTGCATAGGCGGACTTTTCATCCCACATATCATGATTTCCGGGCACGTACAGCACCTTCGCACCGGACTCTTTTTCCAGGCGGCGCACCGCTGAAAGTGTGTCTGTGACACAGTTTGAAATGTCTCCTGCAATCAGCAGAAGTTCTGCGCCGTTATCACGGACATATTCTGAGATCGCCTCAATTACTTCGTAATCTTTGTTGATGTCGATATGGATATCGGATATCACTGCTGTTTTCATACTTTCATTCCTTCGTTCCTTCTTAATGATTTGAGTGTCTGCTGCCGGCAGAAAGAAACCATTTTCACGCTCATGCGATACCGGTCACAGCCTCTTTTTTCTCCAGCCCGCATACCGCTTCTGCACGCTTGCGGCATTCTTCCACTCTGTGACAGGCACAGTAATGGCCGTTTCCCAGGTTCTGAAGTTCGGGCTTTACACTGCTGCATTTTTCCGTTGCCATAAAGCAGCGGGTGTGAAAAGGGCATCCGCCGGGCGGGTTGGAGGGGCTTGGAAGGTCTCCCTGCAGCACAATTCTGGAATCATTGCTTTTCCCCACACCTAAAGAGGCGGAAAAGAGTGCCCTGCCGTAAGGATGCAGCGGATTTGCAGAAATTTCCTTCACATCCCCCAGCTCCACGATTTCTCCCAGATACATGATGCCGATACGGTCGGACATGTAGGAAACCACATTCAGGTTATGAGAAATGAAAAGATAGGTCAGAGAAAACTGTTTCTGCAGCTTCTTGAGCAGATTGAGCACCTGAGCCTGTACGGAAACATCCAGCGCGGAAACCGCTTCATCGCAGACTACGAATTCCGGATTGAGAATCAGAGCGATGGCGATAGCCACTCTCTGTCTTTGACCTCCGGAAAGTTCATCGGGATACTTGTCCAGATAGCTTTCATCCATTCCTACAACTTCCAGCATGTTTTGCACCAGCTTTGCGCGCTCCTGCTTATCGGCACCAACCCTGTGAATTCGAAGCGGTTCCTCGATGAGCCAGCCGATGGTCTTTTTCGGGTCCAGAGAAGAATAGGGATCCTGAAAAATGATCTGAATTTTGCGGTACATCTGCTTGAGTTCCTTCTTTTTCAAATGGCTGATTTCCTCACCCTGATAGAGGATTTCACCGCCGTCAGGTGTATGAAGATGCACCAGCATATTGCCGAAGGTTGACTTACCGCATCCCGATTCGCCTACCAGCCCAAGGGTTTCTCCCTTGTAAATATCAAGATTGATATGATTAACCGCATGAACGGTTCTGCCATTGCTTTTGAATTCCTTACACAGATCCCGCGCGGAGATTAATATTTCTTTCTGATTTTCCATATGATTATACCTCTTTTTGGGTTCCTGTGTAAAGATGGCAGGCGATCATATGTCCGTTTACATCCTGCATCTCACAGGCTTTTTTCTGACAAACCTCCAGACGTCTTTCACATCTGTCGTAAAAAGGACAGCCCTCCTGCTTTCGCTCCGCCAGGGAAGGGACAGTGCCCGGAATCGAGACAAGCTCCTGCTCCCGCTTGGTTACATCCGGTACGGACAAAATCAGCCCTCTTGTGTAGGGGTGCATGGGATTTTCAAACACCTCATCAATGCTGCCGCTCTCCACAATATGCCCCGCATACATCACATACAGGCGGCTGCACATGTTGCGTACTACGCCAAGGTCATGAGAAATCAAAAGCACCGCTGTGCCCGTTTTCTCATTCATTTCTTTTAACAGCTCCATAATCTGTGCCTGAATGGTCACATCCAGTGCCGTTGTAGGCTCATCCGCAATCAAAAGCTCCGGATTGTTGATCAGTGCCATGGCAATCATGGCTCTCTGACGCATACCGCCGGAAAGCTGGCAGGGGAAATTACGGTAAAGGCGCTCCACATCCGGAAGCCCTACCATTTTCATCATCTCCAGCGCCCGCTGTTTTGCCTCGTTTTTATCGGCGCCGTGCGTTCTGGCGTTTTCTGCGATCTGCTTTCCAATGTGAATCAGCGGATTTAAAGCGGTCATGGGCTCCTGAAAAATCATTGCGGTTTCCTTGCCTCTGCGCTTTTCCCACTCTTTTTCACTGTATTCCAGCAGGTTTTCATTATCGGTTTCAATGCGCCCTGTAAGGACACTGTTTTCCGGCTGCAGACCGATGGCCGCCTTCGCCGTCATACTTTTTCCACAGCCCGATTCTCCCACCAGTGCGACCATTTCGCCTTCTTCCACATAGAGTGAAACTTCATTGATCACATTATAAAAATCATTTTCGATTTTCAGCTTCATATCCAGATTTTTGATATCAATCACTCTTTTTTTCTTTTCTGCCTGGATCATTTTTACGCTCCTTTAATGCTGCATTACTTTGGAAATGCCGTCTCCCATCATATTAAATCCCATGACGAGAAACGTGATCGCAATCGCCGGAATCATCACATACCACGGTGCCTGCAGGATGTAATTCTGCGCCTCACTCAGCATTTTTCCAAAGCTTGGCGTGGGCGGCTGAATGCCCAGTCCCAGATAGCTCAGCCCCGCTTCGCTCATGACTGCGGATGCAAACCCCAGGGAACAGGTAACGATCAGATCCGGTACTATGTTGGGCAAAATATGGAAAAACATGATATAAAAATCGCCTGCGCCTCTCACCCGGCTGGCTCTGACAAATTCCGCATCTCTGTATTTCATGAAGCCGCTTCTGGTAATTCGGGCAAAACGGGGAATGGACATGATGCCCAGCGCCAGTATAATATTTCCAAGGTTATTGCCGAAAACAGCAATCATCATCAGCGCCAGCAAAACGCCCGGGAATGCCATCTGGGTATCGATCAGCTTGGAAATGATTTCATCTGCTTTGCCGCCAAAATATCCGGCCACCGAGCCGACCAAAGTTCCCGTGATCAGTCCGAAAATGACCACCAAAATACCGATCAGAATGGAAATTCTTGCGCCCTGCATGATTCTGCTTAAGATATCCCGCCCCAGATGATCGGTGCCCAGAAGATGTACGTTGTCAGGCTTTGCAAGCTTGTTGACCACATCCATCGCATTGACGTCATAGGGAAGATAAAAAAATCCCACCATCATCAAAAACACAATGATAAATACCATCACAAATCCCACCACAAAATTCGGGGTTTTGAATAATTTTTTCCAATTTTCTTTCATGGCTGTACCTCTTTCTTATTTCAGTCGTATTCTCGGATCAATGACGGAATACAGCATATCCACCAGAAAATTGCACAGCACAACAATTCCGGCCATGTATACGACCAGTCCCTGAATCAACGGAAAATCTCTTGAAGAAATGGACACAGAAAGAAGTTTTCCGATTCCCGGAAAGGAAAACACATTTTCAATAATGATGCTTCCGCCCAGAATATCCGATACCAGCATTCCGAGAATCGTGATGACCGGAATCAGGGAATTTCTCAAAACATGCTTATTTAAGATATTTGTCATGCTGACGCCCTTACTTTTGGCCGTTTTGATATAGTCTTCTTTCATCTGTGCATTGATGCTTGTATAAATATATCTGATTAAGGCTGCTGAGGATCCCAGCGCGATGGCCATGGATGGAAGAATCAGGTTTTTCAGCCATTTTCCCACTCCCTTATTCAAAGGGGTGTATCCGAAGGAAGGAAGAATCTGTAATTTTACACAGAAAATATAGATCAGAAAAATGCTCATACAAAATGCCGGTATGGAAAGGCTTATCTGTGACAGCATGGAAACCGGTGTTGCCACCGGTTTCCTGCTGTTTTTTGCAAGCCAGATACCGACCGGAAGTCCGATGAGGACAGTCAGGATGATGGACACAAATGCCAGTGATGCCGTCACCTTGAAGCTTTCCTGAATCAGCTGCGCAACCGGCTGCTGATATTTATAGGAGGTGCCCATGTCACCCTGAAACAGCCCTGCAACCCAGTCCAGATATCGTTCCACCATCGGCTTATCCATTCCCATGCTCGCTCTTAACGCTTCCAGCTGTGCAGGATCTGCATCCACCCCCAGAATGACCGTTGCCGGATCTCCGGGAAGAATCTGAAAGATTGCAAAGGTAAATACGGATACCAGAAAAATGGTCACGATAAATCCCAATATTCTTCTTGCATAATATCTCATTTTTTATATTCCTTATTTTTCGTAATATAATTTGGTGAAGTCATGGAAGGTTACCGGATAGAAGGTATATCCCTTTAATTCCTTCTTTGCTGCCATGGTCAGGTTCGGATCGCAGATGTATACACCAACCGCATCCTCTGTGATGATCTTCTGGCATTCCTTATACATTTCAATACGCTTTTCATCATCCATTTCCACCGCTGCTGCATCAATCAACGCATCATATTCCGGATTGTTGTATTTGGTGAAATTCTTTGCGTATGTGGACTTGAAACGAACCAGCACATCGTTGGGATCCAGCTTGCCGGTAAAGCCGATAACCGTTCCCTGATAGTTCGCATTTGCATAAACATCTTCCAGCCAGGTTGCCCATTCAATGGTTTCGATGCTCACGTTAATGTTAATCTGGGAAAGCTGCGCCATCAGAATCTGTGCGGTATCCACATGTGCCTGATAGTTGCCGGGAACCTTGATCACCAGATCAAAACCGTCTGCATAGCCTGCTTCTTCCATGAGAGACTTTGCCTTTTCAATATCAGTTGTATAAACATCGGAAAGTTCATCATTATAGTACACACTCATCACAGGGCTGAAATTGGAGTACAGTTCGGTTGCGTAGCCGTCAAATACGCCCTGAATGATTTCCTGCTTGTTTACAGCATAGTTGATCGCCTGCCTTACTTTTACGTTGGAAAGAGGCTCATAGGTGTTGTTCAGTGCAAAAATCTGTACCATGTTCTGAGGAGAGTTGTAAATATCAAAGTCGTCGCCCAGAATCTGCGCATTTTCTACGGAAACATTCGCCAGATCAAGCTGATCGGACATCATTGCGGACACAATTGCGCTTGCATCTGTCATGATGTACACTTCCACTCTGTCGATCTGTCCCATTTTTTCTTCGTTGTAATAGTCGTTTTTCTTTTCAAAAACTACTCTCTGACCGGGAACATATTCCACAAACTTATAAGGGCCTGTTCCGATCGGGCTGGTGGCCTGATCTTCATAGCCTTCAGGCAGAACGTCCGCAATGGTCAGTGCCAGGAAGGAAGCGGAAGCTTCTTTCATATGAATCACAAAAGTATAGTCATCGGGTGCTTCCACGGACTCCACACCTGCGAACTTGGAGCTGACCGCTTCTTCGCCGTCCAGCCCTGCCAGGTGGTTGTAGCTGTATACAGCATCCTTGCTGGTGAATGGCTGTCCGTTGTGGAAAGTCACATTTTCTCTCAGCTTAAAAGTATAGGTAAGGCCATCTTCGGAAATATCACAGCTTTCTGCCAGACCGGGAACGATTTCGCCTTCGCTGTTGTAGGACATCAGGCCTTCAAATACGTTATCAAAAATTGCGGAAGTATCGGATGCGGCGGACTGCCAGGGATCCAGACTGTCCGGCTCGGAGCTGATGTTCATGCGAACCACAGTGGGCTCCGTGCTTTCTGTTTCTGCTGTGCTCTCTGTCGCTGTGCTCTCTGCCGCACTTTCCTTTTCAACGCTCTGTGTTGCAGCCACAGTATCTGTTGCCGCACTTTCAGCGCCTGCATTTGAGCATGCTGCCAGACCGGTCAGCATCATCGCCATTGTCAATATTACGCATAATTTTTTCATAATTTCCTCCATTACGAAGCATTTTTAGTTATGTAAACCTATCTTTACAGGTATTTCACGAATGTCTGAAATGATGTTGACATTCTTTCCTTTCAGTTCTTCAATCCCAAAATAGTCGGGGGAATTAATGATGAAGCTCTCAATTCCAAGCTTTGCCGATCCAACGGCATCATCATAATAGTTGTCTCCTACATATATACATTCCCAGGGATTTATTTCTGCAAGGGCTATCGCCTTTTCAAAAATGGAAGCCTCCGGCTTTTCCACATTTTCCTCGCTGGATACCACAATTACATCCAGCAGCTTATCCAGCCCGTTTTCCGCCAGAACGTCTCTGCAGGTGCTGTCCCAGTTCGAGATCAGTCCCAGACCGACTCCGTGTTTTTTTAACTCTTCCAGAACCTCCACCGTATAGTCAAAAGCTTTCCATACCGGTTTTTCCATCTTTTCCAGATGGCCGATCACCTGCAGCGCTTTTGTTTCATCGCCTGCGAGTTTACAGACACAGGTCACATAGTCTACAAAACACTTTCTGTTTCCTTTTCCAAGTTCTCCCTGTCTTTCCCGCATGAAAAACTTGTTTGCCAGATGGTAAACCTCCGCCGCCTGCTCTTCAGAAATATCAAATCCGCTGGCCGACATGGCTTTCCGGTATCGCTTCGGCATGGAATTTTCTACCAAAGTCAATCCCAGATCAAAAAAAACATATTTTATCACTCGATTTTCCATTTTTCCTCTTTCTGTGCACAACTTATATGCTACCGAATTTCTGTAAAATCCAAAATCAAAAGTAAGTAAAATCTGGCTGAGTTGTGAAATATATTTTTAAAGTGAAGGTAAATTGGTCATAGGACAGCTTTCACACTTTCGTGAAACAAAATCTTTCCTGCGCAAAAAGTGTGTGCAATAGCGCACACTCCGCGTCGAGCGCGGTCGCGAAGCGACAATTTCACCGCGAGCGAGTACGCATCGTTGCGCGAAGCGCATTTTTACTCTACAGGAATTTTCGGAGAAAATTCCTGTAATCGAGTAGGAGACTAACCATTAGTTGATTAGTCGTCCTCTCACACCACCGTGCATACCGTTCGGTACACGGCGGTTCTCTAGTTTTCACATACTTTTAGATAGTAG